>JAKSCF010000043.1 GCA_022360735.1 Clostridia bacterium | reverse complement strand
TGCAATAGTTAATATAATCTTTTGTCCCAATAAACTTGTCGGTTTTTTCATACATATCTATAGAATGGTGCTTATACCACATGAGCTTAAAGATAGAATACAATCCGGCTGGAAACCCATTCCCTGTAGTAAGATACCACTGTTCTTCCTCTACTGATTCGAAAAATTTTCGGGCTTGTTCTCCCGCTCTGGAATCAGACCAGATGGGAACATATTCTGCCAACAATTCTCCGTCGTAACCAATGGGCACTACCCCTAAACTATGCCCTGAAACTGCAAGAGATACAATGTCTTCTACCTCCACTTTTATCTTTGAAAGCATTTCTTTTGTGGAAACCACTACATTATTCCACCAATCTTCTGGCCGTTGTTCATGAAACCCATTTTTAGGATAAAAAGTGTCACAAGGAACAAAAACAGAAACAACAGATATTCCATTCTCATTGAATAATGATGCTTTTGTACCACCTGTTCCTAGATCATAAGAAATAATATATTTCATAACCATACCTCTCATTAATCGTTTTTTATTATTAAGCCATTTCAACTAATGCTTTCTTGCCACAACGTTGATAAGCGTCTTCTACAATTTGAATGGCTGAGTTGAGTCCTATTCCAAAGCGGCTGCATCCGGCATCTGCCATTTCAAGTAGAGTATCCAGCGTTCTTACGCCCCCTGCAGCTTTTATAAATGCATCGTCTCCGATAGTGGATTTAATTAATTTAATGTGATGGATGGTTGTAGGATCATTAGCCCATCCTGTGCCCGTTTTTACAAAAGTCACACCTGCTGATACCGCCAGTTCACTTGCCTTTGCTATTTCATAATCCGTTAGATAAGCTACCTCCAAAATGGATTTTACAGGAATGCCATTCGCTGACTCTACTATTTTTTGAATATCATCACGAACCAAATCATATTTTTTGGATTTCAACGCACCCACATTAATCACCATATCCAATTCATCCACCCCAAAAGAAATCATTTCTTTTGCATCAGCCATTTTAGTGAAAGTTGTATCTGCGCCGGAAGGGAATCCCACCACACCACCGACCATAATATCAGGCTCATCTTTTAACTCCTTAACCAAAAATCTTGTAAAACAAGGCATCGCAAAAGCACAAATAAACCGGTGCTCTTTAGCCGTATTCACAATGTGTTTAATTTCATCTAATGTTACATCTGTACGTACACCACTAATGTCTATCATTCGCGGAATCTTTAACAAATCCATTTTTACTTCTCCTTTGATATGTGAATTTCATAATTACATTATAACGTAATTATGTTTAATGCGTCAAACAATTTTTCGATTTAAAAATTACTCAAAACCAGTTTATTTTTTAAATGTATTGATATTTCAACGAATTACTTGTATTGATTTTTTTTATTTTTTCTTATCATTTTATATTTTCCCCATAAAAAAACCTTTTGAACGTACTCAAAAGGTTTAAAACATAATAACGTTTAATTACTCAGAGAATGAATTTTTATCCCGTCCCCACATATTAGTTTCAAGTTCATATTTATCTCCAATAATTTTGAGATAATCAGCAGAGATAGGTCTTCCGCTCTTTTCATAGCTAATTCGACGCATATAAAGCAACGCAATGCCTACTGACACTTCAAGCATTTGTGCTTCAGAAAAGTCAGCAGTACGCGCTGAAATTCTATCATAAGCCGATTCAATCACCAAATTATATCTTTCTTCTAAAAATTTATATAGAGAAACTATGCTGTCAGCATAGTTCTCAATACTGGGTACCATTACTGCAGGAATATAATTTTTCATTATAGCAATAGGCTACCCATCTGCTAATTGAATTCTCTGCACTCTGGCTACCATTTCTCCTTCTTTGATTTTTAAATCTTCTGCAATATGTGCAGAAGCCGGCACAATGTCTATATACATGCTCTTTGGTTTTACCTCATAACCTTTACTTCTCAAGGTTTCAGAAATCGAAGTAACCGTATTTAAATTTTGCTTCGTTTTGTAGTCCAACACATGTGTGCCACGACCTTGTTGTGCTTGAACAAAGCCGTCTCGGGATAAGAGCTCTACTGCTCGCCTGATAGTGGTACGGCTTACATTAAATCTTTTCTCGAGTTCCGGCTCAGGGGGCAGCAGCTCTCCAATAGCAAGCTCGCCTTCCATGATTTCCCTTTTCAATACATCATATATTTTTGCATATGCAGGTGACTTCAGCATTTATCGTTTCCTCCAGCATTATTATTTAAACATCATAACATAATAATGTTTATTTGTAAATAATAATCTCTTTAATAAATAATTTCGGGTTTATCATATCAAACAAAAGTATTGGTGTCAAACACACCATTTTGCCTTCATTACATCGTACCTCAAGCTAATTTTTTTCAAATCCAGCTAAGAAAAACTCTAATAATCTCCTGTCCTTTTCGTTCTAATATCATTCAGATATTGACGGAAACGCGTCGATTTCATGTAAGGGAATGATTGATACAATCTATCTTTTGAAATCTGCCTGGACATTTTGTCATATCGATATTGTATTTCATCAAAATCAAAACTCGTTTTTAATTTAGTAATCTCATCACCATTACTTAAGCTATTGGTTCCCACAGATTTGCTCTGAACTTTTTTCTCCGAACGGACTAACAGCCCTTTTTTCATATTCTGCATTTCATCAATTAATTTACATTTTGATAAAATATATTCTTCAGAAATTGATTCCATTTCCAGCAATAACTTTCTGAATTGTACCAGAGATCTTACCGTTGAATTAATATCAATCAAAAAGTACACTACAAGTATGACCAAAACAGCTTCTCCGAAATGTCTGGGAATAAAATCAACAAATCTAATAACCCATACATGAAAATACCGAAAGATGATCGTCCCAAAAACACCCCAAATCAATGAAAATTCAAGACAAACATATCCTTTTATGTTTAAAGGTCTATCGGTGTAATCCCACCATCTAAGGTGAAATATTTGATACATAACAGCACCGGTCACACCTTCAATTAATGTCGTCCAAAACGTGGTAATCAAGAAAACAATCCAAAGAGGTGCATCACCTGTATGGTAAAAAACATAAGTCGTCCCCTCTACAATAAGAAAGATACCCACGATGCCGACTCCGTATATAGGACAAAATGGACCATATAAAAATCCCCGGTTAATAAATTCTTTTTGTTTAACGTATGCAAAAGCTACTTCAAACACCCATCCTAACATGGCATATATGACAAAGTAATAAAATAAATCATAAAAACTCGTGATATTTTCCTTCTTTCTACCTGGTATATTTTTAGCTCAAAAATATAGTTATGACATTCCAAACACAATGCAAGCTTATACCCTAGTTGTTTCCACGCTTCAACTTTTTTCTACATTATAATACTCTAAGTGCTTAAAAAATGTTACTAAGTATTTTTCATACCGGTAGATTTTATAGTGACATTTTGAAATTATGCATCAAAAAACAGGTGAATTCTCATCACCTGTTTTCAAACATATCTAAAAGTCTATTGAGTTAGAAATATTTTTACTGTACTACCAATACCGGCTTATGTACAATATGCAAAACCCTAGTGGTCACACTTCCGAGATACAATCTTTGCTTCAATGAGCCAATTCCGTTTGAACCCATCACAATAACATCAGGATTATAATCATTTGCATAATCTGCTATCGCTCTGGCAATATTTCCTGTGGGTTCATCTAATGAAACGGTTTCAACGGGAACTGAAATATCGCTAAAAGTTTTCTTTGCCTCTTCCAATACTGAGTTGGATTTTTTCTTTGCCTCTTCTTTTAAATCCGGCAAATTTATTATGTTATTGATTGAGGCATAATGCAAACTCGAAATAGTGGATGCATCATTCATCACATTCAACAAAACAACCTGACTATCAAATGCTCCGGCCAACTCCTTCGCCTTTACCAATGCTTTGTCAGAATACTCGGACCCATCAATAGGAACTAAGATTTTTTTCATAGATACCGCCTCCTTTTTTTCATGAAATACACTAACAACTTGGCCGGTTTTCACATAATCACTTTACCCGGCTATCCAAGGTTGCTGAGAAGCAACAGGATCTTATAATTTAAGTCTAAATCTTAACTTGTCCCATGTCAACGGATTTGAAAGAATATTTGGATAATACAGACAATTTAACGATGAACCATTATAAATTTGGACAACTTATGGGATTAACAATGGTTTACAGTAGTTTTCTAATGGTAAAATTATCCTCAAGCAAAACCCAATTTTGTGGGAATGGATAACCTAAAACCCAATAACTGATGCCTCTTAGATTATAATTTTTTACGACATCAAATTTTGCTTGAGCACTTCGAGCATCTTCAAACCATACTTCATGCATCTGCCCTTGTTCATCTTGATAACGATAAAATGGTGACTGGGCTATTGGGTCATACTGGATAGCAGCACCGTACCGGATAGCTCGGTCAACAGCCTCCTGACAGCTGAATGTTTCTGCCTCTTGACCTGTCACATGAGGAAGCAGCCAATCTCTTGCATAGAGTTGAAATCCAAAAAATAGTTTATTTCTTGGCATAACTGAAACCGCATAATCAAGAACGCGTATAATCTCATTTAACGGAGAAATAGCACGTGGTGGCCCTTTTCGCCATCCCCATTCATAGGTCATTAATATAACAAAATCTGCAATTCTGCCATGGGCTTCATAGTCGTGAGCTTCATACAGCAAACCTGCCTGTTCGGCACTCACCTTTGGCGCCAAAGCAGTAGAAACAAAATACCCTTCTGCATGTAGTCGGTCTACTGCACGCTGAAGAAACTGATTATATGGTTCCCTATCAGCAGGAAGAACATTCTCAAAATCAATATTTAATCCCTCATAACCTTTTTCCGCCATTATATTAATAATGTTTGTAAGTAAATCATCTTGAATCTCTATACTATTGAGAATAATACTTGCAAGATTTTCGCCTAGCTGAGTAGTAGTAAAATTCGTTATGGACATCATTGGAACGACACCTTCGGATATTGCAGCATTAACCCCCAGATCATCTTCTATCGGAACAAGGCTTCCATCCTCTCTGATCAAATATGCAAAAGGACTATAATATGTCAGGTGCTTACCATCTTTTTTTATAGAAGCAACTGCTTCTTCTCCCATCTCATAGGTATATGCATTCACTTCAATAACAGGTCTTCGTTTACGAGGAATCACTAACGCCGTACCGGGATATATCAGATTTGGATTTTCAATATCATTGACTTTTAACAAAGTCTGTAACTCAACGCCATACGTCTGAGCTATCTGCCATAGCGTTTCTCCCCTTTGAACGATGTGGCGAGATGCCGGAATATATAATGTAAGACCGGGATAAATATAGGAAGGATTAACAATTCCATTTGCCTGTACAATGGCTTGAACTGTCGTCCCATAGGCTTGTGCAATTCTCCATAACGTATCTCCCGCTTTTACAGTATAAAAAACATCCTCTGTTGGGATCACTAAAGACTGCCCAATCACCAGTTGATTAGGATTTTTAAGTTCGTTTATATCTACTATTTCTGTTACACCAACACCATAGCCGGATGCAATTTGCCATAACGTGTCCCCTGGCTTTACAACATAAATGAACATTAAACAATACACCTTCTTTAACTTTTTTACTTTTAATTTATGATGTATTTTAAACTATGTGACAAATCGCAGTTCATTGTTCATCATTTATATCAGAATATCATTCCTTAATATCCATAAATTGCTTAAAGGATATTAACGAATTTTGTCGAAATGAGCAGAGGATAGGTAAAAATATTTATTTAATGGGAAATAAATCCAAATAATTTAAATTTATTAACATCAAAAAGGAGGACTAACATTAGAATGCAACTTAAAAAAATCTTATATTCAGCACTATTAGGTATAGCCATCTCTATCAGCAGTTTGGGGATTGCATATGGACAAACCCATTATCAAGTACAGGCAGGTGATACTTATTGGATCATCAGTCAAAAGTTTGGCGTATCCTTAAGCGGATTAATGGAAGCCAATCATGCAGATGGTAATGAAATGTTATATATAGGCCAAAACCTGGTCATTCCATCCAACACCCCCCAAACCATACATACGGTTCAAGCAGGTGATACCTACTGGATCATCAGTCAAAAATACGGTGTGGATATCCATGAACTAATGGCAGCAAATAATGCCAATCCATATACCATACTCCATATTGGCGATAAGATTACGATACCATCACAGGTGAAAGAAGTAAAAGAAACCATTTATACCGTACAAGCCGGCGATACCTATTGGATCATTAGCCAAAAATATCAAGTCGATCTAATAGAATTAATGGCATACAACGGACACAATGAAAATACAATTCTGCATATTGGACAGAAAATAAAAATACCCGAAGCTTCTTCTAATACCGGCAGCAGCTCCTCATCAAATTCGACTGGTAGTGAAGAATCGTACGTTACTTATACAAGCTATACCGTACAAAAAGGTGATACCATGTGGAGTGTTTCAAACCAGTTTGGAATCCCTCAACAAGAGCTGGCAGATGCTAACAATATTACTACCCAGACAGTGTTCAATATTGGAGATACTTTAAGAATACCCGTACATCATGTTCCTGTAAAAAATACACCGGGAGAACAATACGGCGAGTATTTAGATTGGTGGGCTGAAGCACAATATGTATTGCCTATAGGTGCTGAATTTAAGGTAACCGATTTCTATACCGGAAAGTCTTTTATGGCTAAAAGAACCACCGGTACAAATCATGCCGATGTAGAAACTTTAACATCAGCAGACACAAACATAATGAAAGAAATATGGAGCGGCTGTTTCAGCTGGGAGAAGCGTCCTATTGTCATTGAATATAACGGAAGAAAACTAGCAGCAAGTGCTGCAGGCATGCCCCATGCAGGAAATGAAAATGTACCCGGCGGTGAATACACCTCATGGAGAAGCTACGATTACGGCGAAGGCTATAATCTAGACTGGGTAAAAAATAATGGCATGGAAGGTGTTATTGACGTTCATTTTGCAAACAGCACCAGACATAAAGACAACACTGAAGATGACACCCATCAATGGAATGTGAAAGTTGCTGCAGGGATCAAATAAAAAAAGTATAAAAAGAGCAAAATCTGCCATATCAGATTTTGCTCTTTCTATTTTTATGGATCATTTTAAAAAAACATCCTATGACCTGCGACATACTCTTTCACGCAGCTCTATTTCCTGATTATTTTGAAATTTTACATAAATATAAAATGGTATTCCTGCAAGCATAAATAGAAATCCATACATGACTACTTCTGCACCAGAACCATAGATTGTGTAGAAAGCATAGATCAATGCAATCAAACCCAATACAGAGTTTTTTATAAAATTAAATGGATTCAGAGGAATCTCTTTCTTTGCTAAGAGCATAATCTCAGATGCTGCACCAAAAGCATAAAAAACAAGAAGTGACATAACTGCCAACAGCACCAAAAAGTTATATACGCCTCCCTGATTTGTGATGTAGCTCAAGAACATGATGCCTGTCATCAGTGTTGCATTGATAATCAATGCAGCATAGGGTGTTTGATATTTATAATGGACCTTTGCGAATAATTTTGGAAACAATTCTTGCTCTCCAAGAGAATATGCAATTCTAGCTGAAGAAATAATCCAAGCACCGATGCAGCCTAACGCAGAGACACATACGCCAAGCGAAATAAATCCTCCTGCCCAATAAGCCCCTGTCGCATTTTGAATAATATCAGAAAAAGGTGAACTAGATGAAGCTAAATCAGGCTGGGACATATTACCTGCCGCCAGAATAACCAGTATTAAATAAAGGATAACAACAAATCCTGTACCCAAAATGGTTGCTTGTTTAATGATCTTAGTATTTTTAACTTCCCCTGCATTGACACTCGCCCCTTCGAATCCGGTAAAAGACCAAAGTGTATAAGCCATAGCAATTGATAGAACACCAAACCCTTCTACCTCAGGTGAAGAAATTGTACCTATATTTTGAACGTCAAAATTCGGAATAGCAATAGCAATAAATACAACAAACGGAAGCAATTTTACAATAGTTAAAATTAAATTAATAGAACCTGCTTTTTTTACACCTCTAATATTAATGAATGTATAAACCCAAATAATAAAAGCAGCAATTAGGAATGTATATATACTATTTTGGGAAAGTGTTGGTATAAAGTAGGATGCATAGCTGAGTCCTCCCATAATTATGGCACCATTTCCAATCCAACAACCACACCAATAGGACCATCCGACAAGAAAAGACGGTAATTCACCAAATGCAGCTCTTGTATATGCTACTGCCGAACCTGAAACCGGCAAGCATTCACCAAGCTTTGCAAAGGAGAGAGCAAGTGCTAACGCGCCGCATCCTGTAATAATCATAGCTAAAATGGCTGCCTTAGGATTGGCTAATTCTGCTAACCCCTGTGGTGTCATATAAATACCTGATCCTACCATCTGACCAATAATAATAGCAGTTGTTGAAAAAAATCCCAGATCTCTTTTTAATTTATTATCCCGCAGTCCTTGTACTGTATTATTTATATTCATCTTTTCACCTTCTTCAAAATATTAACTTGTATCATTAATCTGATAAAAATAGGTAATAGATGTTTAATTCTGTTTCTAATCTACGCCCTCAGCTGACTGAATAGCCTTAGCTCTTTTATAAATGAAGTAAGATGCAATAATACCTACAACAGAGACAACTGCAAGAAATACAAATATGTAGCTGTATCCCTTTTGCCCCAAATTATCTAACCAGGTTCCAAACATAGTTGCCATAAAGAAATCCGGGGTATAGCCAATAATCGATGCAATTCCAACTGCTGTCCCCATTACTGCCACTGGAATTCTCGTTTCATTTGCGATGGAGAAAATAATGCCATAAAGTGCAAGCCCAATTGCCCCCGGAAGTAAGGTATATAAGCTTACTAACGTAACACTGGTTCCTGAAGGAATGAATAATACGCCCACAAATAGCATGGCTAATATTGTAAACAAAAACGTGAACCACTTACTTGTGGATTTTATCACTTTATCAGCTATTATGCCACTAATAGGGGCAAGAAGGTAAAATATATAAGTCCTGAATATAG
>JAKSCF010000044.1 GCA_022360735.1 Clostridia bacterium | reverse complement strand
GCACTCTTGGATACATATCCAAGGGGTCCGCTGGCTCTTTTTAATAAAGGGAAAAAAGCATTTTCGGTGGCTGTCATGTTCCTAAATAACTGACTGTTAAAAAGGCCTTCTGATACAATACCGATTCCATTATTGACAGCATTTTGTATACGATCTAAGTTAACTTTTAATTGATTGACATAAACCGTACCGTCATATCGCCTCACTTTTCCTGAAAGCAACTTGACCAACTCAATGGCCGACTGACTTTCTATATCAAATATGCCTAATATTTCTCCCTGATTGACTTTAATGTTAATATCCTTAAGTATGCTGCCAACAGAGATATGATTGAGTTCTAAAGCAACCTTTCCATTATCATTGGAAGAACGTGTAAAGGATTCCTTAAACTCATATCCAACAGCCAGATTTGTAATCAGCCCGTTATCAAACTCTTCCTTATGAAGTATTTTGACCGTTTTACCTTCTCGAATAACGGCTATTCTGTCAAAAACGTTTAATTCACTTTGAAATTTATAATCTGTAACAATGAATGATACCTTCTTTTCTTTCAGCCTTTGAAGTATCTTGATTAACTTCAGCTTTTCTTTATAAGTAAAAAGTTCAATCACATCATCCAATATAATTAATCGAGGGTTGGAAGCATATGCTTTCAATATTTCTATCAATACCTGCTGACCTTTCGTTAAAGTCTTTGCCAAAGTATCAGGCATAATATCAAGGTCAAAATCACTTAGAAAGGCACTCATCTTACTGTTCATATCTTTTTCTTTTATGATCAAATTTTTTATTTTTTTAGGCTTTACAATATCAATATTCTCTGCAACGGTAAGATTGGAAATAAGCATATTCTCTTTCTGAACCGCATATATGCCCAGTTGGTTGGATTCTTTTCTATTCTGAAGGCTGATTAATTGATGATGTAAATATATGGATCCACTGTCTTTTTGGCACACACCGGATAAAACCTTTACAAAAGTGGTTTTGCCTGAACCATTTAGACCGATAACGCCTAATACTTCTCCTTCATAAAGGTTGATACGAAAATTGGATAAAGCCTGTTCGCCTTCAAAGCTTGTATTTAATTTTTCTACTCGTAAAATTTCCTTTTTCATAATGCACATCCACTCAATTCACATAAATGGCTAATAATCCTCAACTTTAGGTATTATAATTTCAACATCAGTCCCTATATTGGGCGTGCTGTAGATATACAATCCATATGCTTCACCAAATAACAGCTTTATTCTTTGGTTGACATTTGTAAGGGCAATGCCTGTTTTTTTGCTGGTATTAATGTCTTTTTCTACATCAAGTTGACTGCTTAACTTTTCATTAAGTTTTTCCAATTGATGTCTATCCATTCCAACACCATCATCGGATATATTGATAATCAGCCTGTCCTCAGTTGCTTGGACCCTAATGCTTATTTTACCTTTTTCCATCTTCATTTCTAATCCATGATAAATAGAGTTTTCTAAAATCGGCTGAATGGTCAGCTTAGGAATTTTATAAGATAAGATTTTGTCCAGATTGCCCTCTATCTTTATATCCAGGTCAAATTTATTATTAAATCTGTACTGTTGTATCTTGAAATAGTTTTTGATGTTTTTTAGTTCACTCTCCAGCGTAACCAAATTGCTCTTGCTGCTAATACTATATCTAAAGAGAATGGATAAAGCTTCTGTCATCTCTGCAATTTCATCTACCCCTTCAGTAAGGGCATGTCCTCTAATAGAATCCAAAACATTATAAAGAAAGTGTGGATTGATTTGACTTTGAAGTGCGTTAATTTCTGCCTGCTTCTTTAATATTCCTGCCGTATATTCCCTATTCATAGAATCTTTGAGGTTTTTAAGCATGGCATTTAATTGAATGGATAGAGGATAGATATCATTCTTTTTATTTAAATTGATTTCAAAATCATAATTTCCTTTTTCCAATATCATAACCGCTTTTTCGATGTTGGTCAGCGGAACAAATACCTTTACATAGAAAATGTATAAAAGAATAGATATTGATATAATAAAAAAAACTGTAGCCGCTATAAATTCTAATTGTGTAAAATCAAAAATAAAATTCATCACCGCATATATGAGTACGGCCAAAGCCAATACAGCAACATAACCCAATATAACTGTACTCAGTGCTTTACTGTATTGATAGCGTTTTGTATTTGCCAGAGGTTTATTTTCACTGTCTTTCATTTTATTTTCTCCTGCTCATACTAACCATATATTTTCTTATACCGAGTAGGTTTAATCCCTACCACCTTTGTAAACAGCTTACTAAAATACCTGGGATCATTATAGCCTACCATGCCTGATATTTGTTGAACCGTATTATTAGTAGTCTTTAAAAGTTCTTTTGCCTTTTCAATCCTATAATTAATGACATAGTCTTTAAAGTTAGTACCTGTTTCTTTTTTGAATATCACACTGAAATAAACCGGACTTAATTCTACAAGCTCAGCAATGTCCTCAAGGCCGACGGATTCCATATACTTTTCACTCACGTATTGCTTAGCAATCCTAATAGGTTTATACTCCTGCATCTTTTTAGATTCGCTTATGCCGCCCAGGTAATCTTTTACCTTTTGTTTCAGAATCTTTTCTATTTCCATAACACTGACAGCATTATCTAAGCATTCTAAAATATCACTCTTGACGGCATGATTATTTTGCTCTCTAATACCTATTTTTTCAACAGCAACCAATATGAAATCCATTATCCTTTCAGATAAATCAAATATCTCATTTGGATTGTTGTTGTAACCCGACTGTATAAGGCGGCTAAACAGTTCCTTTATCCTTAGCCCTATCTCCTCAATATTAAACTGTTCAACCGGGTTGGATAATACTTTCTCAACATCAATAGGTGGTATCATTTGCTTATTGTCTGCATCAAAGCTGCAGTCATTGAAATGTATAATTCTATTGGTGCCTTTAATAATTCTATGCTTGTCAGCCAAAGCTGCATTTTTATAGGAAAGATGAAGTTTTTCCAGTGAATCTTCAACATTACCTACACTCATGGTTATTTGATAATTCCCATAAGAACTGATAAAGTTCTGCATTTGTTCAAACAGATCTAATAAATCCCGTTTTACTTGTTCAGGCGTGGCATTATAGTTCATCACACAAACAATCCTTAAACCATTAATCACTTCTATGGATTCTTCACAAAGCGCTTTCATTTTTTTCTTAATGACTTCTTGTGCTTTCTGTAAAATATTTGTGATATAACTTTCATCCATTTCTTCAAACTGCACACCATCATATTTAAAAATCAAGACTTGAAAATTTCCTTTTCTAAAAGATAAAGAAAAATCATCATTGATCTCTTCAATATTATTAAAGGTTAATTCAAAATTAGATTGAATTAAATTGGTCCCAAATTGCTCTCTAATAATTTCCTTACTCTTTTCCAGTTCATTTTTCAATAAAATTTCATTGTTCCGCCTGGATTCGTAATTCACTTTTTTATTTATAATTTTATTGATAATATTAATAAGTTCATCCTGAACAATTGGTTTTAAGATATAATCTTCTGCACCGTATTTAATGGCATTTTGAGCATATTCAAAATCTCTGTGTCCACTTACTATAATAAAACTAATGCTTTCATCATATTCCTTGGTCTTTCTAATCAATTCCAGTCCATCGTAACCCGGCATTCTTATATCTGTAATGACAATATCCGGTTTAGACTTGCATATCTGATTATAGGCATCGACACCATTATATGCCACACCCACAACCTCTATCCCGTACTCTTTCCAAGGAACGAGTTTATCAATCAGCTGACATACCCTCATTTCGTCATCCGCTATAATTAACTTCAGCATTAGATCACCTCTTGTTTGAACTTATTTTATCTATTTAATACTAACATAATATCACTTAGCCGGTATTCCTTATAGGAATACCAGCCAAAGTTCATATGCCATCCAATTTTCTCAAAATTATTACCATAACGCTGACTTCATTGACTTATGCTTTTTACCATTGATATCGGTTATATTATATTTTTCGGCTAATTCAGCAGTTATTAGTATTTTCCCTGTTTCTTTTATAACATTATTATCCATTGATAATGCAGCAATACATCTGCCTACAAATTGTGGTGTTTCCATTTCATCAACATTTAAGGACGGATTGTATTTTGCGTATTCTTTCATGCCTTCTGTGCTAACCTGTCCTGGATAAATAGAAAAAACGGATACACCATAGTCCTTTAGTTCATACGCCATATCCGCTGATAGCCTATCTACGGCTGCTTTACTCACACCGTAAGCTACATTGTTCATATACCTTCTTCCACCATAATAGGAGATATTCGCAATGATACCTTTTTTTTGTTTGGACATGATTTGTGCTGCATATCTACCGGCAACATAGTTGGATCGCACTCCAACCATATGGTGATCATCCCAAAGCGAAACAGGTTGATTCCAAAATGGGGTATTAAAAAAGTAATCTCTCATTGCATGCATACTACCGCCCCAAGCATTATTAACCAGTATGTCCAGTTTCCCTTGTTCTCTGATAATACGTAAAAACAACGCTTCTACTTCATTGTCATTGGAATGGTCGCATTGATGTGATATTCCAACACCACCGATTTTTTCAATTTCTTCTACAGTTTTGAATATACTTGTTTCACTTAAGAAGCTTGGAAGCATTTCACTTTCTCCACGCCCTGTTACATACACAGTAGCACCATATTCTGCAAGTCCCAATGCAATACCTTTTCCTACCCCTCGACTCCCTCCGGTAACAACTGCAACTTTACCTTTTAGACTATTCATGAAAACCACTCCTTTCATGTGAATATACCTACTTAAAGCATCCATATATTCACTTTCTTTATGTCTATCTTACACATTCAGCTTTGGGCTTTCATGACATTTCTTGCTTCTATTTGGTGTTTTTTATCGGTACAAGAATCTCCACATTTCCTGTATTAAAATAATCTTTTTCATATATATTTAACATACCTACGCCATTTGGATTAAGCATTATTTCATGAACCATAATCCATCTATACAAATCATCAATAAACGTTTCTCTATTCTATGGTATTTATCATTAAGCTAATATAATATTGCATACTCTTCACTCACATTTCTACCCTGCAATAATTCAAATTCTTTTATCCTATTTTCCTTTTAATTATATCTTATTAAATTTCAAAAAACAAAACCAGCACTGTAAAAAGTGCCGGTCTAAGTTAATACATCGCTATAATTCTTGTCAATATCTTATCCAAAATCAACAAATAGAATTTACTCAACCATAGAAAAACAAATATATATGGATTTTCATTTTCTTCATCAATAGGTCTTCATATTTTTATTTTCAGCAAATCCTCATATAGTAAAGGCATTTTTTACTTATTCCGCATATTATGAATGAAAAAAGGTAGGCGTATTCTTATGGAAAACAAATTATTTTTGTTACAAATAATGAAAGCTTTTCTACCTCCCGGTGGGAAAATACTTTCTTTAAAGAAACCCCACGAAGGCCCTGCGATATATACAGCTGATGTTGATGGGGATCGTTCAGCCGAGATAGTGGGTCATTACAGCTATAATGGAGAAACATATACTTTGGTTCTAAAAAAATATGGCGGCAGATGGCAAGTTTTAAACCGAGTAAAGAAAGACCGTGGTGGTTCGGCTCATGCAGCAAAGGCAAATGTAGAAAAAAAAGAGCCATCCAAAGCAATGTCTTTACGGCATCCTTCTAAAAAAAATCGCCATCGTAATCCACCACCAGAAAATATGTTGGAGTCTAAGCAAGGAGACGTCAATGGAGATGGCAGATTAGAAACCGTTTACTTAGTGGGAAACAAACCCACACAAGGCAGCCCCTATATAGAAGATATCGGTATCGTTATATACGGACCGGATGATAACAGACTGGCTGAAATATCTCTTGAAGAAAATTCCGGGTATCAGCCCACATTATTTTTAGGAGATTTTACCGGTGACAACATAGATGATATACTGGTGAATATTGATTCCGGCGGCAGTGGCGGGTATGTCTTCAGCTATATCTACTCTTTTTCAGATAACCAGCCCAAACCACTATTTGATTTTAATGCATTTAATGAAAAAAGCGATTATACTGTAGATTATTTAGACTATTATCGGGTAGAGGTTACAAATCCTTCATTAAATAAGAAATATGTTCTGGATATTTCCAATAAAGACCGGGATTATATATCCGGCATATATGATGAAAACGGAAAGCTTAAAAGAGCTTTAAAAGGTGATGTATTACCTTTGGGCGCTTTATACCCAATTGATATCGACAGAAATAAAATATTTGAAATCAATACCTTGCAAAGAATCGTTGGTTTATATAATGCAGAGACTTTGGGATATGTTGAAACCATTATGAGATGGAATGGTGAAGCATTTGCACCGTATGTTCAAAGTGTTTCTATTCCAGGATTTCCTTTAGAACGCGGCGGCGGCGAAGATATATATTCCGAAACCGACTATTTTGATGATATTCTTTACTTATACTCAGAAACTCAAAAAGATCCTCAGCTTGAAAGAGCTATTGCTCAAGTCTATGAACTCAATGAAGATGATGAAGTCAGATATTATTATAATCGTCTGGATTTAAATGGGGATGGCAGGTTAGAAACCATCGTATACTTAACAGGATCAACACTCTGCGGAAGTGGCGGATGTAGTGCGGTTATATTCAAACAGGAAAATGATAAATATGAAAAGCTTTCACAATTTACCTTAGCTAATACACCTATTATCATTAGTAACAAAAGAACAAATGGATATAAAGACATTATCATGTACGTTAGCGGCGGAGGCATTGAGCCTTTTTATGCTCATCTAAAATATGATGGTGTGACTTATCCGTCTAATCCTTCTAAAGCCCCACCCCTTCCAAGGGATGCAAATATTTCCGGCATCGCTGTCATATC
Organism: Clostridia bacterium; assembly: GCA_022360735.1. The sequence continues at coordinate 5,092 of JAKSCF010000044.1, read as the reverse complement.
GGATGACTTGACTGAAAACAGAGGCATAGAGTGGAAGCCCAATTCTTAATTATAGCAGCGCAAAGATTGAGCATTCATTAGATTATAAGATTTTAACTAGTTAAAATATGAGACTGTCTCAAAACCCATTTTACTGAGACAGCCTCTTTTTTTAACCTAACATTCCATGCAGTCACTATTCTTCTTATTTAACTTTCTGCTTTTAAATCTAATAATCAAGTCATCCAATATGCTATAGATTACCGGAATAAATACTAAAGTAAGGAGCGTAGATAACAGTAAACCGCCAATAACAACTGTAGCCATTGGTGCTTGCGTTTCAGCCCCATCACCTATTCCAAGAGAAAGCGGCACTAAGCCTAAAGCAGTTGTTAATGTTGTCATGAGTATAGGCCTAAGCCTTATAGGTCCGGCATTTAATATGGCTTCTTTTCTATCTTCGCCTCTGTTTCTTCTGATATTGATATAATCAATTAACACGATTGCATTATTGACCACAATACCCGAAAGCATAATGATTCCTATAAGTGCAGGGACACAAAGAGGTCTTCGTGTTATAAATAACCCAAGGAGTCCACCTGAAACAGCCAGTGGTACAGATAACATAATTGTAAATGGGTGAATCAACGATTCAAATTGGGATGCAATCACCATATATACAAATACAATGGATAAAACCAACGCCATTAATAAATTTCGAAAAGCTTTATTCATCTCTTCACCTTGACCACCGAATTTGTAACTAAAGTCATCCGGGAAAGGATAGTTGGACAGCTTGTTATCAATTTCTTTATTGATGCTTCCTATATCTCTTTGAAAATTTTTACCGGTTATTTTGATAACCCTTTTTTGATTTGCTCTTTCAATAGCTACAGGCCCCTCTTTAATGGATACATCTGCAATTTGATACAAGGGCACATTAACACCGGTTGGTGCCTCTATTAATGTTTGTTTCAAATTTGAGGTACTTTTTTTAAGCATTGGATCGCCTTTAATGATGACATCGATATCATCGCCGTCATATTTATACGTTGTCGCCTTTGCCCCTTTGATCATGCCGCTGACGGTTGTGGCTACATCGTTTCCTGTTAAGCCATATTGTGAAGCCTTGTTTCGATTAAGATTGACGATGACTTCCGGTACCCCATCTTCCATGCTGCTTTTTATTTCTCTGGTGCCTTCTACGGACTGGACTATTTTTTTTACGTCTTCTCCAATTTCTTTAAGCAAATTTAAATCTTTTCCTGCGATTTCTATTTCTATGGGCTGCCCCCCGGCTTCCATTGATTCAATGGTGCTGACCCTAATTTCTGCTCCTGCTATATCTTTTGTTAACGTTCTTATTTGGTCAGCAATTTCAAAACTATCTCTTTTTCTCTCTTTTTTGGGGAAAAGTTTAGCATACATCAACGCTTTATCAGTAGCAGCACTTTCACCTTCAAATTCACTGACGCCAACCACAAAAAATATTTGTTCAATTTCCTTTATATCTGAGTCTTGGATAATGGATACTACATTCTCAGCCTCCATACTTGTATCTTCTATTTCAGTACCCTTGGGCTTAGAAATATTGATGGATATCCAACCGGTATCGCTCTCAGGAAAAAATACCATTCCAACACTTATTATAGAGGTAATGCTTACAACAAATGTTGTTATACCAATTATGATGGTTTTCTTTCTATTGGCCAATGCCCAGTTTAATGCTCTTTTGTAATGGTTCTCAAGTTTTGAAAAGAATGTATCAAAACTGTTAAATACTTTTCTGGATAGTTTGAATTTATGTAAAACATCTTTGCTTTCATCCATCTTCAGATACTTGGAACAAAGCACTGGTATTAATGTAATGGATACGACCAAAGAGGCCAGTAATGACATCACCACGACTAATGAAAAATCTTTAAATATCTCTCCTACTATGCCTTTTACAAATGCCATTGGAAGAAAGACCACTATAGTGGTTAATGTGGATGCCATAATGGCAGTTCCTACCTCCTCAGCACCATTTATGGAGGCATCAATCTTGGAATGTCCTTCCTTTCTATATCGAAATATATTCTCCAGCACAACAATTGAATTGTCGACTAACATGCCGACTCCTAATGCCAGCCCTCCTAATGACATCATGTTCAAAGTCATGTGATTAAAATATATCAAAATAAATGTTGCGATTACCGAGATGGGTATTGCTATACCAATAATAACTGTGGTTCTAATATTCCTCAAAAAAACCATTAGCACCAATACAGCAAGGATACCTCCAATGGCTATATTTTTATTAACACTTGAGATAGAATCTTTAATATATTTAGATGTGTCCATTAATATTTTAATCTGTAAACCTTCTAATTCATCATTCAAATGACTAACGGTATTTATTACTTTTTCAGCTACTTTTACCGTATTGGAACCCGATTCCTTCTTTACGGACAAATAGATACACTCTTTGCCATCTGATTTTATGATAGAATCTTGATCTTTATAGTTTAATGCTACTGTGGCAAAATCTTTTAGATGTATAATACCTCCATTAGGCAGACTTATTGGCAAATTTTTTATCTCTTCTACAGATTTGAACTTGCCTTTGGTTTTAATGATTAATTTTTTATTGCCATTATTTATTTCTCCTCCCGGCAAGTTCAAGTTTTCAGCACCTATCAGGTTTGCGATATGGTTGATGGCTAATCCATATCCGTTTAATTCTTTTTGGTCCACAACAATTTCTATTTGGTTTTCATATCCTCCCTCCACACTAACAGATGCTACACCGGATATTCTTTCAAGCTTAGATTTTATTTTATTTTTGGCAATTCGTTTTACTTCATTTAAGCTCTTATCTCCCTCTACTGATAATTCAACTACCGGCATTGCCGTAATATCTATTTTAGAAACCCTTGGATTTTTGATATCATCCGGAAGATACTCTTGGATCATATCAATTTTTTCTCTCATATCAAGGGCTGCAAAATCCATATCCGTTCCATAATTAAATTCAGCAATCACTAAAGATGACCCTTCAGAGGATGTGGATGTTATTTTTTTTATATCATTAACCGTTGCTACAACTTCTTCAATGGGTTGAGTCACTAATTCTTCAACTTCTTGAGGCCCAACACCGGGATAATTGGTTATAACAACTGCTATAGGATATTTTATTTGGGGAAATAGATCTATAGGAATTTGGGTTAAAGATACAACGCCCATTATGATGATGATTAATATGAACATGGCTATGGTTACCGGCCTTTTTACAGCTGTTCTTATTATTTTCATTAAACCGTTCCTCCTACTACCTTAACGACGGAGGTATCTTTTACGTAATTTTGGCCTTTTATGATTAATTCATCACCTATGCTTAATCCTCCCAATACTTCTACATAATCCCCTGTATTTAAGCCCAAAACAACTTCTTTTGCAACAGCTTTGTTGTTGACCACCACATATACGATGTTTTTACCTTCTTTTGTTACCACTGCTTCACTTCTCACAGCCATTACTGCTTCTCGTACCTCTGTGGGTATTATGATATTCGCAAACATTCCCGGTTTAACAACGTGATCTTTATTGTCTATATATGCTCTAATGGGATACAGCTGTGTTTCTGCATCCGCCGAAGGACTCACTCTATCCAGTGTGCCTACAAAATTACCACCGGAAACGGATTCAATCTCCACTTTAACTTCCTGACCGACTGAAAGATAATTAATTATTTTTTCTGTAACATTAATTTCAACATATACTCGATCCATATCTATAACATTTATTGCTAAAACGGAAGCATCTATGGTTTGACCTTCCTCAATATTCACTACCGATACAATCCCTTCTATAGGTGATTTTACACTGGCATCTTTTAAGATATCCAAGGCTTGACCGTATGTGATTTCTGCTTGTTCAACCTCTGCCTCTACAGCATTTAATCCTTTATCAGATGCTGCAAGTTTTGCCTGCTCATAGTCAGTTTTAGATACAGCGCCCTCAGAGTAAAGCTGTTTTATTCTTTCAAAATTTATGGTTGCATTTTCCGTCTGTTCTTTCATATTTTCATAATTCAATTGAACTGATTCTAATACTTTGTATGCAGAATCCACTTGTTTTTGAATATCCTTTTTATCCAATGAAAATAATACCTCATCTTTTTTTACTTCGGCTCCAACCCTAGCCTTTAATTCAAGTACTTTGCCTGCTGATTCTGAGGCTACTACAACCTCCTTATTGGCGTAAGCTTTTCCCGAGAATACAGCTTCATTAAATAGTGTTTTAACTTTCACTAATTCGGTTTCTACCGGGATATATTGATCTTCTTCATTTACCGTTTCCTCATGGCCGCATCCAAATACAAGTATTAAGATAAATATACTTACCAGAACATATATTATTTTTTTTGTTTTCACTTTTTACCCCCTAGTCATATATTCATTCATTATTTTTTCTGCCTTTCTAATTCTAAAAACATTCTATTGACTGAAGTTTCCCATATTTTAGTCATGGCATCTATATCATGGCTAAATGAAAATCCTATAGCATCTATTGTGAGCCCTAGTATCCGACTATTTAAAACTACGTCAAAATCCTTTGGCAGTGCGTTAATCTTTATACCATGCTTCAATACCCTTTTTATGAGATCACGGGAAGAGTTTTCAAGGAGTTTTATTTTTTCTTTCACCCTGTCGATTCTATTGGCTTGAATATAAAACTCTGCTATCACATAAATCAGTTTTCCATCTTTAATATAATCATCAATGATTTTATGACCTTCTCTTATTAAATCCTTTTTAAAGGTTTGTTTTTTAAAGGACTTTTCAATATTAAGATAATTGTAATAATCATTCACTGCATCTATCAGGGCTAAGAATATCTCCTCCTTTGAATCAAAATAGTAATAGACAGAAGGTTTTTTTATCTTCACTTCCTCGCATATCATTGCAATGGATGTCTTTTCATAACCGTGTCTTGCTATTAATTTATACATGGCCAAAAGTATTTTATCTTTCGTATTCATTATTAACCTCCATAATATGTTGTATTTAATTTTATATACCGAACGTTAGGTATATTGTAACGTCACCTTATTTTTTTGTCAATACTTTTT
>JAKSCF010000340.1 GCA_022360735.1 Clostridia bacterium | reverse complement strand
GTTTAAAAACAAATATAATATCATTGAAGTTGGGTGGGTGCACGATGACGCTAAAATGGTAGAAATATATGGGGCGACAGATCTTTTTTTAATGCCATCGGTAGCAGAATCATTTGGTCTTATGGGCTTAGAAGGTTTTAGCATTTCCAGCATTTTACGAATATATTCTGTTCCTTTTGCTCCATTTTCTATGGCTCTAAAAGAAATAACAAAATGGTCTTGAGGGATACCTAAATTTCTTTTGCACTGATGAATATCTTGAGGTTTGAATTTATTTAAATCAACTCCAAAGCTAATTTTATGAATCCTTTTATTCCCAATCAAAGGACTTTCACTTACCATCTTTTTCATATAATCTGAAGCGACCACAATGTCAACGTCCATCTGGTCATAAATCTTTTTTTTAATTTTCCACATTTGATTGGCTTTATCTTCTTTCATGGGAAACAGCATCCCTTTATAGGGGCATCCTTCACACCCATATTTCCACTTATCACACTCTTTATTGATGATACAATGGCCCGTAAAGGCCCATATATCATGGATGGACCATACCGCGGGCTTCTGTTTGGTCATTTCCAGAAACGAGTATAGAGACATAAACATGTTATGAATCAAATGATAATGAACAATATCTGAATTTTTAAAATCATGATGATTTAATATCTTCCACCCAAAAGGAAACAATAAGCTCTGCATAGAAAATTTTTCTTCCAATTTCCAATACAAAGTTCTAAGATACTTATCTCTTTCATTAGCAAATTCTATTGTATTTACATTACTGCCTATTTTATCGAAGACCATATTTTTACACTCAATGCCCAGTTGATTCAGCCTTTCTTGTAAATCATGACCGTTGAATCGCCTTCCCGGAAGATCAATATTATTAATTTGCAGTACTTTCATGATCCACCTCCTTTTCTATACCCAGAGATTTAAAGAAGCTCTCTTTCATCTTTTCATTGGTTAAAAACGCTTTAAAAGCTTCATATCCATTGTCCGCTTTTTCTTTCAATGATTTATCATTACTTATAATCTCAGGTAATTGTTCTGCAATCTTTCTATATTCCAAAGTGTTACAAATGAATCCGGCATTATAATCATTAATAAATCTACCCGGAGAAGATAGAATGGGTCCATGGAAAAATACCGGTTTTTTAATGGAAAGATAACTGGTTAATTTAGATGGAAATGATAATCTGGATATTAGTTCATACTTTTTATCAAAAAAGTATGGGCAATAAAGTAAATCCATATTTTGAAGCTCTGCCAGCAATTGATTTTGTTCCATATACCCGCATTTTTTAATGTGAATGGAGTCTTCAACGTCAAATTGACGCCCATAAAGCTTCACTTCTATTTGCTTATTTTCATGTTTCCAATTCATATAATCCAGTGCGTCGAAAAATGCTTTAAATTCTTTTTTAGCATATGCCTGCCCTGAGAAACCAATCAGAAACTTTGAATCATCTTTTTTTATATTTTCAATTAAATCAACTTTAGGCAGCCCCGGTATAACAGGAATGCATTTTGCGTTATAGTGATTATAATATTCTTCTGCCATTGCCCATGAAGCGGTTAAACAGGTCTGGCTTTGAAAGATCATTTTCTTAAACTCTTTCATGACTGAATGTGCAGTAAATGGATCAAACTTATATTCTTTTAACCACCATTGGGGCGGATCCCATACTTGAACCGTATAGGGTTTACCTACTTGTAATGCAATTCTTCTTACAATTTTAATCATCGTTTGACCTTGCACAACACTCCATATTAAATCCACATCATTTTCTTTAGCAAATTCAATGACTTGATCTGCTATTTTGGGCAATTCAAAAGCTGCAATATAGTTATTCATGACTAAAGACAAGAAAAATCCGTGCTTCATAGCACCCCAGTACTCAATTGGCTTTTCTGAAACTGCATAGGGCATTTGACTTATTATTTCCTGGGGAATATCTGGCTGTAATGTCTTATCTACGACTGCATAGCAGCATATTTTATGATTTTCTTCCAACAAAAATTGGACCAATTGACTTAAAACAATACCGGCAGTAAAATTATTTGAAGGCGGCATATCTGTCAACAATAATATATTCATCCAATCATCTCCCCACCATTTTGAATTGAAAATAAAGTCGTAGAATAAAATGAATAGAATTTAACCATTTTTTTTCAAACTTTCTATAATAGACTCATATTTTGCAATCTGCTCCTCATAGTATTGACTTACGTCATAAAGCAGCTTGCTGAATTCCTTCAGTAAGTTTTGAACTTCTTCGGAGCTATATTCTACTGCACCTGTTGAACCTTCCTTTTTTTTAAAAAACATAGAAAAGTGCTCCTTTACTAATTTTCTAATTCTGTATTAAACTTTTTAAAGTGTCCTCTAATTCTTTAATTTTTTTATCGATTAATTGTACTTCTTTTTGGAAAGAATTATTGATTTGTAATTCTCCTTTTTCTTCTTCTTTAAAATATTCTGTTTGTTTCAAATAGTTATCAATATTTCTATAGTAATCTCTTCTTAATTCCAGCATGTTGATTGTATCTAATAATTGTATCCAGGTGATGATTTCGCCCTTATTTCTACTGTATACCTCAATTTTTCCTAATAATTTCATTAAATCTTTTAAGGCTATTTCTTGGTTAACGATACTTTCGATTTTACGCATTACTTTATGAGTAATGGGCTGATCTATAGATTGAGTTTCTTTATTAGATATCGCCTTATTCTTACTGTTGTTCCATATGGCCCAAAAAGCGCCAAAAGGTTCTAGCAGCTCTCTTCCTATATTGTCATGATCATGAAATTTTTCACATATATATAAATCCCAATCTTCACTAAAATCTTTAGGAAACCATCCTGAATGGTGTTCTTGCCATTCTACGCCATTAAATCCCCATGCATCCTTGCCATCTTTATGATGTTGTTTGACATATCCAAGGGGCGTAAATATCACAACTTGGTCCCGAGCTATTCTTAGTGTTTTATTCAATAAATCTTTTCCTCTTTCTTTTGGTAAATGTTCGATTACATCCAGCAAAAAAATAGAATCTACTGATTTCTCAGGCATAATTTCAACGATATGCTCCCATGTCGTCCGAATTGCTACTATGTTTTTATTTTCTTTCATCAAGAACTCAACATACTCATGATAAGGCTCACAACAAATATGCGTTAAGGATTGAACAAATGGCTGTGGTCTTATTCCGGATCCAATATCCAAGACAATATCCACATTCCGTATGGCTGCTGCGGCTTCACGAAAGAATTCATCTTTATCATTAAAAAAATATTTCATTAAGCACTCCTCAATCTTTCAAATTCTTCCTTCACATTTATAACAATTCTCTAAATACATCGTCAAATAATTGTGAGCTTTTCTTACAATCATACATTGTGTATTTTTCATAGTTAGGTTCCTTAACCTGACCGGTTACAGCCTGAATTAAAAAATTCATCATCTCATCAGTATTATGATCAATTAAGATATTGTTTGTATTTTTTATGATATCGGCCGTAGGGCCCTTGGTTTGTGTAACAGCTACTACAGGCTTATGAACACCAATATAATCATGTATTTTAGAGGGTACATATACGTTATAATCCAAATCCTCAAATAAGGCATCTATGGTGAGTAAGAAATCTGACCCCATCATATAGGCAACACTATCTTCATAATTGACTTCCGGAATGAATTCAAAGGCATCAGCTGCCATTGAATTGAGTATTCCTTTTTTTTGATGTTCTTCGATATAACCTATTTGACGAATTAACAGCTTTGAATAGCAATCCGGCCTCTTCTCTTTAACCTTAATAAGTGCATGAATCAGGATATTAAAATTTCTTGCATTATACACTTGCCCAACATGGGATATCACAACTTTATGATCTGCCTTTTCTTTAGGCGTTATTGTGTCTATGACTTCTTTATCATAACCAAAAGGAACAATTCGTACTTTGTCTTCTAATTTATTATAATGTTTTCCTAGTATGTGTCGTGCCACATATTCATTACTAAATATAATACGGTCACACATGTGAATCCCCAGTTTTGCAAAAAATGAACCGAAAACTAAAGTTCTATAATATGGCGTTTCTTTCATCTTATGGATAATACCATCTTTAATTTTTATACTCATATAGGGTGAATTCCAAAGAGGATCACTGAAATACATCACCCACTTTATTTTAGGCTTAAACATTTTAATTAAAAATCCTGCATAATGTCCTATTGGTGGCATGGTTCTCGTGTGAATGATTTTATAATCATGCTTTTTGTCCAACACTTTAAAAATGTCCGACACCTGGTGTGCCCATTCAAACGGTGATTGACTAAGCGAATAAATTCCCAGATTTTCTCTGTATTTATATTTATTTTGTTGATCAATATGGCCCATTGTAAATGCGGAAGTCAATATATCATAATTCAATTTTGAATATTTTATGGATTTATAGCATACAATACTTTCTCCATTTACAATAGGAGGAAAGTCCCATGCAGCCGTAAAAATACGATTATTTTTATCCTGCGTCTTATCTAAATAAGTATCTAGATAATGACAATTTAATGCATTATCATAAATGACTGACATTGTTTTTACCACCTCTCTACATTTATATGATTATAGGGTGTTAAAAGCGAATAATATCAGCTGTTTTTTTGCATTTTTCTCGAAAATTCTTCTTATAGCAATAAAAAACGATAATCTCAGTTATTGGATCAAAAAAAGAACTGTTAAACTATAAAATTACTTTCTATAGCTTAACAGCTCTTCAATTGTCTTTAAGGTTTTATGTTGGATGGGCGTATGCAATACGCCCCTACGCTATTTTGGTGTTTCTTAGTTCTTCAATTAAGACCGGAATGATTTTATATAAGTCGCCTACTAATCCAATATCAGCGACACCAAAGATTGGTGCTTCGGGATTCTTATTGATTGCAACAATGGTCTTACTCTCACTCATACCTGCAAGATGCTGAATAGCACCTGAAATACCGCAAGCGATGTAGAGTTCAGGTCTAACGGTCTTTCCCGTTTGACCACATTGATGATCATGAGAAATCCATCCTGAATCAACAGCTGCTCTTGAAGCACCTACTTCTCCACCAAGCGATTCTGCCAGGTCTTCAATAATCTTAAATCCGTCGGGTCCTCCAAGACCTCTTCCGCCGGAAACTATGATCTTAGCTTCTTCTAGGTTAACTACTTTCTTAGCAGCTTTTACAATTTCTTTAACTATTGTGCGAACTTCATCTTCCGAAACGACTGCTTCTATTTTTTCAATCGTTCCTTGGCGAGTTTCATCTTTGTCAGACTTCTTCATTACCCCGGGACGAACGGTTGCCATTTGTGGACGGTGATCAGGCGTTAAGATGGTTGCCATGATATTTCCGCCAAAAGCAGGTCTAGTTTGTTCTAGATTTCTTTCTTTCAAATCAACACTTAGACGTGTGCAATCTGCTGTTAAACCTGTTTTAAGTCGACATGATAATCTAGGACCTAAATCTCTTCCAATATGCGTTGCCCCTAATAATACAATCTCAGGTTTTCTCTCATTGATTAAGTCTGTTAATACTTTTGTATAAGACTCTGTACGATAAGTGTATAATACCGGGCTGCTGGCATGTAGAACATGATCCGCACCATATGCAATTAATTCTTCCGGCAAGGAAGCTGCACTATCGTCACCTAATAATACTGCTGTTAATTTTACATCTAATTCATCCGCAATTTTTCTGCCTTCACCCAGTAATTCCAATGAAACTGGGTAGATCTTATTGGCTCTTTGCTCAATAATAATCCAAACACCGCGATATTCATCAAGATTGGTATCTTTCTCTTCTGTTTGATCTACATAAAGTGCATCAAACTTACATGCGTCCACACAAGCACCGCAAACCGTACAATTGTCTTTGATGACTGCTTTTTTATTAACAACCTCTATTGCTCCAAAGGGACATGCAGACACACATAATTTACAGCCTACACATTTATCATCTATTAAATGAAGTGCCATTTTTACTCCTCCTAACTAAATTATTTTTCTATCTTCAAGTTTTTTAACTAATTCATTTGCAAGTTCTTTAGGTGTACCGTTAAGGACCTCACCTTGACCTTTTTTGTCCGGCGCAAATACTTTTCTAACTTTAGTTGGAGATCCATCTAAACCAAGCTTTGATTGATCTTCTATGCCTATATCCGCAACGGTCCATAACTTAACTTCTTTTTTTCTGTAAGCATTAAAGATGCCCCCAATAGAAGGATATCTTACTTCATTCAGTTCCTTAATTGCAGTCAATATACAGGGTAATTGTGTTTCAATGACTTCATATCCATCTTCAAGTTTTCTCTCAACTGTCACTGTGTCCTTATCAAACTTAGCATCCATTACATAAGTTACTTGTGGTATATCTAAATGCTCAGCAATTTGAGAACCAACTTGAGCAGTATCGCCATCGATTGCTTGACGTCCACAAAGGATGACATCATAATCTTTTATTCTTCTAATAGCTTCAGCTAATGTATAGGATGTTGCTAATGTATCAGAACCGGCAAAAGCTCTGTCTGATACCAATATTGCTTCATCTGCACCCATAGCCAACGCTTCTCTTAATGCCGTATCTGCTTGTGGAGGTCCCATACTTAAAACTGTAACCGTTCCGCCATACTGTTCTTTTATTTTTAATGCCTCTTCAATGGCATGTTTGTCTTCGTGGTTGATGATGCTTGGAACACCTTCTCTGATTAATGTATTGGTAACAGGGTCCAATTTAACTTCATTTGTATCAGGTACCTGTTTTGCGCACACAATAATTTTCATTTTATAATCCTCCTTTTAAATGTCTAAATTATTTCAACAGTTTAGATGCAATGACCATTCTTTGAACCTCTGAAGTTCCTTCATAAATCTCAGTAATTTTTGCATCTCTCATCAAACGCTCTACCGGGTAATCTTTCATATAACCGTAACCGCCGTGTATCTGAACAGCTTTTGTAGACGCTTTCATTGCTGCCTCTGCCGCAAATAACTTAGCCATAGCTGCCGCACTGCTAAATGGCTGCTTTGTATCTTTAAGGTATGCCGCTTTATATACCAACATTCTTGCAGCCTCTACTTCTGTAGCCATATCTGCCAACTGCCATTGAATGGCTTGAAATTTAGAAATTGGTCTACCGAACTGAACACGCTCTTTTGAGTATTGTGTAGAGTTGTCTAAAGCAGCTTGTGCAATACCTAAAGCTTGTGCCGCAATACCAATCCTACCCGAATCAAGAGTCGTCATTGCAATTTTAAATCCTTCGCCAATGTTTCCTAATAAATTTTCTTTTGGAATTTTACAATCTTCAAAAATAAGTTCCGTGGTTGCTGAAGCTCTAATCCCCATTTTGTCTTCTTTTTTACCAATAGTAAATCCAGGTGTATCTGCTTCTACAATAAATGCAGAAGTCCCTTTGTGAGTCCCCTTACTTCTATCTGTAACTGCAATAACAATGTAAGTATCCGCTACACCACCATTGGTAATGAAAACTTTTGTACCATTTAAGATGTATTCGTCTCCTTCAAGTCTTGCAGTGGTTTTTTGTCCTGCTGCATCAGTACCTGCGTCAGGTTCAGTTAATCCAAATGCACCAAGTTTTTCGCCTTTAGCAAGTGGTGTTAAATATTTTTGTTTTTGTTCTTCAGTACCAAACAAATAAATAGGAATTCCGCACAATGAAGTATGCGCCGAACAAATAACCCCGGTTGATGCACATTTTCTGGATAATTCTTCAACGGTTATTGCATAACTGACATAGTCGCCGCCGGCACCTCCGTATTCTTCTGGAAATGGAATGCCCAAGATACCGTACCTTGACATTTTCTTAACAGTCTCATGTGGGAATTCTCCTGTCAAATCAATATCTGCTGCAATAGGCTCTACTTCATTTTCAGCAAATGAATTGACCATTGTACGAACCATTTCTTGTTCTTTGGTTAAATTAAAATTCATAATATTCCTCCTCTTATATTCAACAATTCAATTGCAGAATTGAGATTAATCGTTTATTATTGTTAATTATTTAACATACTCCTATCTACCTATAGAATACTCCTTTAAAAATAAAAGTCAATTCTTTTTTTTGTTTTTTTTTGAAGTTCTAAGATTCAATAATAAGTGTCCAACTTCTGAACAACACACTCTATTTTCACGTATTTCAAGCATCCCGCTGGTATATGAAAGAAGTATTTATAAAAGATTAGCCTAACAAGTGTCCAACTTCCGAACAGTCCTCTCTGCTGTGTAACAAAATTCCAAAAGATAAACACACTTAAATAAAAAGTGTGTTTATGATTTCAATATACTTTTGTATGTTTTATTTCTTTATACCGCTTTATTAAATTGACTGTTGTATAAATCAGCATAAAAACCTTTTCTGTCTAATAATTCTTGATGGGACCCCTTTTCTATGATATTGCCTTCATGCATCACCAGTATTATATCTGCATTTTTAATGGTTGAAAGCCTGTGTGCGATGACAAAGCTGGTTCTGCCTTTCATCATTTCTGTCATTGCTTTCTGTATATACACTTCTGTACGTGTATCCACACTACTGGTTGCTTCATCTAAAATCAATATGGTTGGATCAGACAAAATCGCTCTGGCAATGGTGAGCAGTTGTTTCTGTCCCTGAGATATATTGCTTGCCTCTTCATTGATGATGGTATCATAACTCTCCGGCAGCGTCCTGATAAAATGATGGGCATGAGCAGCTTTTGAAGCATTTATGATATCTTCTTCAGAGGCTTCAAAATTTCCATAAGCTATATTATCTCTTATGGACCCATTGAATAACCAAGTATCTTGCAATACCATACCAAGCATTTTTCTCAGATCACTTCTTTTTAAAGTTCTAATATCCTTACCATCTATGGTTACTTTTCCGCCATTGATTTCATAAAACCGCATTAATAAATTGACCAATGTTGTTTTTCCTGCACCGGTGGGCCCTACTATCGCAACATTTTGACCAGACTTAATATCAATATTGAGATTTTCGATGAGCTTCTCATCTTCTTTATAACTGAAGCTGACGTCAGAAAAACTAACATTTCCCTCAAGGCTATTGCCAATTTGTTTTAGATTATAGTCGTCTATCTCCTCTTCCTCATCTAATAATTCAAATACCCTTTCAGCGGATGCAATTGTAGATTGAATGATATTAGCGATACTGGCAGTATGAACAATTGGCTGCCCAAATTGCCTGGAATATTGAATAAATGCTTGAATATTTCCTACGGCAAAAGATTGTTGGATTACCAGTAATCCTCCCACAACACTTACTAAAACAAATCCTATATTGTTAACCAAATTCATTAAAGGCATAATAATTCCTGATATAAATTGAGATTTCCATCCCGCTTCAAATAATTTCTCATTGATTTCTTTAAATGCTTCAATAGATTGTTCTTCATAGTTAAAACTTTTTACAACCTGATGTCCCGTATACATTTCTTCAACATGACCATTCAGCTGTCCTAACACCTTTTGATTATTTTTGTAATGTTTTTGAGATTTTTTTGCAATGCTTTTTGTAATCCATAAACTAAGGGGCAGAGTGATTAATGTAATGCCTGTCATGAGCGGGCTGATGGCCAACATCATAACAATAACCCCCAGTATGGTTATGATGGAAGTAATGAATTGAGTCAAACTTTGTTGTAACGTTGTGCTGATATTATCTATATCGTTAGTAACCCGGCTGAGTATTTCACCATGTGTACGTGAATCAAAGTATTTCAATGGCAATCTTTCCAACTTATCGCTGACATCTCTTCGCATTTCAAAGACCGTTTTTTGTGCGACGCTGGCCATAATGTACTGCATGATATACGAAAAAAATGAGCTTAATCCATATAAACCAGCTAAAACAGCCAGCACTTTAAATATATAGTTAAAATCTATTGCAGCATTGGGAATCCCTTTCGAAATTTGTACAAATCCTTCATACAGTTTTGTGGTAATGGTTCCTAAAACCATTGGACTAACGATGGTAAATATAGTACTTAATATTGCAAAGAAAGCAACGAAAATGAGTTGAATTTTTCTGGGCTTTAAATACCAAAGTAACCTTTTAAATGTCTCTTTAAAGTTTTTTGCTTTTTCTATTGGCCTTCCCATGCCATGATGTCGCGGACCTATTCCTGCTTTTGGTTGTTTCATGCCCATTCCTCCTCAGCTAGTTGAGAAGTCACAATTTGTTTATAGACTTCACAAGTATTAAGTAGTTCTTTATGTGTTCCAATACCGGCTACAGAACCTTTATCCAAAACTATGATTTGATCCGCATTCAAAACTGACGCAACCCGTTGAGCCACAATAAGAACAGCAGCATCTTTTACTTCTTCTTTTAGTTGATGTCTAAGTTTTGCTTCAGTCTTAAAATCTAATGCAGAAAAGCTGTCATCAAAGATATATATTTCAGGTTTTTTTGCCAGTGCTCTTGCAATAGAAAGCCTTTGTTTCTGACCACCGGACAAATTTCTTCCACCTTGTGCGATTTCCGAGTTATATCCATCTTTCATATCATCAATAAACTCGGATGCTTGAGCAATTTCAGCAGCATGTATCGCTTCCTCATCACTGATATCAGCGCTTCCAAATTTAATATTTTCTAAAATAGTACCCGTAAACAAAATTGATTTTTGGGGCACATAACCTATTCTGTTTCTTAATGCTTTCTGAGATATTTGTCTTATATCTGCATCACCGATTTTTATGCTGCCTTTTGTTATATCATAAAATCTCATAATTAAATTAACAAGAGTTGATTTTCCCGAACCTGTTCCACCAATAATGGCGGTTATCTCTCCCGGCTTGGTTTCAAAAGATACTTTATTAATGGCATTGTCCTCTGCTTCATCAAATTTGAAAGACACATCCTTGAACGTAAGGGTGCCTTTATTATCGTCTAGATTCAGCGGTTGATTAAGCTCTTTTATTTCTGTTTCTTTCTGTAATACCTCATTGATTCTAGAAGCTGATACAGAAGCCCTTGGCAGCATAACAAACATCATCGTAAGCATAAGCAATGAAAACATGATTTGCATCGCATATTGGATGAATGCCATCAAGTCTCCAACTTCAAGAACACCATAATTGATTTTAAACGAACCCACCCAAATAATCGCTATGGTCGTCATATTGAAAATTAGCATGATAAGCGGCATAAGCAATGCCATAATCTTGTTTAAACGAATAGCAGTTTGAGTTAAATCAGTGTTGGCTTTCCTAAACCTATTTTTTTCATATGCATCATTGTTAAACGCTCGAATAACACGCATACCTGTCAATCTTTCTCTTAAAACAAGATTGAGATGATCCAATTTAAGCTGCATGGATTTTGAAAGTGGTAAAGCTTTAGTAGCAATTCCTGCAATCACAATAGCCAGACACACTACTGCAAATAATAACGTAATAGAGAGACTTGGATTTTTATATACTGCCATAATAATGGCTCCAACAGCCATCAAAGGGGCTCTTATCATTACCCTTAACATCATTACCAAAACATTTTGTATTTGAGTCACATCATTAGTGGTCCTGGTAATTAAAGATGCTGTGCCTATTTCATCAAATCGTTTTAATGACATGTGTTCAACTTTAGAAAATATTTTTTGTCTTAATCTCATGGATAGTCCGCTGCTTGTTTTTGCAGAATAGTAGCTGGATGATACAGCACAAAGTGATCCTATTCCCGCTACTAAAAACATCACTATCCCAAGATTTATAATATAAGGTATATTTTCATTGGTAATACCTTTATCCACAATATCAGACATTAATGTGGGTAAAAATAATTCAGATAATGTCTGTAATAAAGTAAAGACTATGATTAATAGAATGGGTTTTTTAAATTGTTTTAAGTCTTTCAATATCTTTATCATTCAATTCCTCCTCTATATTTTTAGGTTGGATCTTTGCATAAAATCAAGATACAACCTGCTATAATTTACTGATAATGCGCTCAACGTCGTTGAAATTCTCATTCAGCTTTTGAATATCTTCATCACTTAAAGATTCTAACTTTTTAAGCATTTCTTTTCTTATTTCCTGCTTATGTGCATTTACTAATTTCTTACCTGTATCTGTGATATATAAATTAATAATTCTTCTATCTTCATCACAGTTTTTTCTTTCGACAAAGCCCTCATGAATAAGCTTATTGCATAACTTTGTCAAGTTAGGTTTTGAAATCAGCAATCTTTCTCCAAAAAATTTCATTGGCTCTCCATTATGATTCTTTATCATACTTAAAAACCTCATTTTATACATATCTTTTTTATGATGCACATCCATTAATAGCTTTTTATGCAACAAAGGCATAAAGTTAAAAATATATTCTATCAATCGTTCTCTCTCTTTTATATTCATTTTTTCCTCCTTCAAACAATTATACGGTATAACAGTTATATTATATAACTATTATACACTTCTATTTTGTTTCGTCAAGCTTATTTAAACTTTAAATTAAAAAAAGAGTCTATATGACTCTTTTTCAGGTTATCGAAAAAGTACTAGAAAAATGAATGCAGGTGTATGAATATTCGTTTTTTTGTGTTCATTTGGTCAGAAAATTTAGGTGGCAGATGGGCTATAAAAGTCGTGAACAAACAGGACGTTTGTTAGCAGGTATAAGCCATGGACGGC
>JAKSCF010000109.1 GCA_022360735.1 Clostridia bacterium | reverse complement strand
GCCGTCCATGGCTTATACCTGCTAACAAACGTCCTGTTTGTTCACGACTTTTATAGCCCATCTGCCACCTAAATTTTCTGACCAAATGAACACAAAAAAACGAATATTCATACACCTGCATTCATTTTTCTAGTACTTTTTTGATAACCTGAAAAAACATGTATCAATAGATGCATGTTTTTAATATATAGAATTTTTCTTTTTATACTCAGAGGGTGAAATGCCTGTAACTTGTTTGAAGATCTTTGAGAAGTAGTGAGAATCTGAATACCCTATTGATTGTGCAATATCCTTCAACTTTACATTGGAATCGTATTCTATCATTTTCATAGCTTGTATGATTCTAAGTTTGTTGATGTATTTATTAAAAGGCATGTTGACTTCCTTTTTCAATAACTGACCTAAATAGGTGCTGTTGATATGAAAAGTATTAGCAATAGTATTCAAATTAATTGGTTTGGTATAGTTTGAATGAATATACTCAACAATCGTTTTCCCCAAATGATGACTTGAATTTATAGAAATTGAATCACAGATATGCCGGCACATTTCGATCATGTAGGATGATACATCTGATAAATTATCAAAATCAAATAGAAAATATGTATCTGAAAATTTTTCTGGAATTAAGGATCGATCTAAATCATTATGGAGCGTAATATATTGAAAAATATTAATCAGCTGTTTTACTATGGATTGAATTTGTGAGCCTTTAATGTTTTTTTTATATTGATCAAAGATTGATAAAATTTTGGATTTGGCTTCATTTGTTAATCCTAATTTAAGAGAATATTCTAACTGCTCCCAGCTGCTATCGTCAATTGTGCGTAAAGAAGCTGTATAAATATAAGGAAAAATATTCTCATTAGATATGAAACGGTGGTAAAGAGCGTCCAATGATTCCAAATAGGCTTTTTTTATCATTTTTATTTCATTATAAATTCTCGAATAACCTAAAAAGACTTTTATACGATCATCGATGGTGCCAATGTATTTGGTAATGGTCTGGTAAACTTTGTTCCATAGAATAGGACTTAAATCCCCATTGGTATTGACCAATATGCAAAGCAAATTTTTTCTCAGGGTTATAACTTGAAAATGGGCATCAACCATAATGGTGCTTAAGAAATTTTGTAAATCAGAAGTAACCTTCTCAGATAAAAACAAATTTTGAAATATTGTTTGACTTACAAAATTGATTGTAAAAATACAAAAACGATCATAAGCAAACTTAAATTTGGTTTCATTTAATAAATGTATGAAATCATCCTCATGTATGCTGCCATTGAACAGTGAGATGAAATATTTGTTGATCTCTTGATCAAGTTTTGTTTTGTTATGTTCATCGTAGGCCATAAGGTTAACTTTATACATTGTTATCTCTCCAATATGATTTCTTTTTACTTGATTTTTCAATAAGTATAACAACATCTTTCTTACATATAAAATGGTATATTTAATATTCTAACATTAATAAAATATCAAAACAAGATGAGGTGAATCTTGACATTCCATGTCATTTTATGGAATATTTTTTTTGTTGCAATCACATATAATG
>JAKSCF010000045.1 GCA_022360735.1 Clostridia bacterium | reverse complement strand
TATAAAGTGCTCTTTCTTCAAGGTGGAGGCTCTAGCCAATTTGCAATGATTCCATTAAATCTTTTTAAGAAGTCAAAAAAAAGCTGACTTTATCATCACAGGATCATGGACAAAAAAAGCTGCTGCGGAAGCTAAGCGTTACGGAACAGCTAACATATTGGCATCCTCTGAAACAGATACTTTTTCATATATACCAAAGGTAAATAAAGATGAGTATTCCTCAGATGCTGATTATTTTTATATCACTACTAACAATACCATTTACGGTACAAGATATACGGACCTGCCTGATACAGGTGATGTGCCTTTAGTTGGTGATATGTCATCCAATATATTATCTCAAGCATATGATGTAACTGATTTTGGACTGATCTTTGCCGGTGCACAAAAAAATATTGGTCCCTCAGGTGTTACAATTGTTATCGTTAGAGAAGATCTCATCGGCGATGCAGCGGATATCACGCCAACGATGTTTAAATATGATATTCATGCGGATAACGGTTCTTTATACAACACACCACCAACATACGGCATCTACATGGCTAAGCTTATGTTTGAATGGGTTAAAGAAAAAGGCGGCGTAGAAGCCATACAACAAATCAATGAAGAAAAAGCAGCAATGCTTTATGACTATATTGATAATAGCTCATTGTTCAGCAATCCTGTTGCTAAAGAAGATCGCTCACTGATGAATATTACTTTTGTTACGGGGAATGAAGCATTAGATAAAAAATTCATCGCTGAAGCTAAAGCTCAAGGGCTTGTAAACTTAAGCGGTCACCGTTCTGTTGGCGGTATGAGAGCCAGCATATACAATGCCATGCCGGTAGAAGGTGTTAAAAAACTAGTCAATTTCATGAAACAATTTGAAGCAGATAACAAATAGGAGGTTATTTCAATGTATAAAATAGCAACCCTTAATAACATTTCTCCAAAAGGGTTAATTCATTTTAATGATAAATATCACATTACTGAAAATATAGATGAATCACAAGGTATTATTGTACGAAGTGCTAAAATGCATGACATGGATTTTTCTGATAATCTTTTAGCTATTGCACGAGCAGGCGCAGGTGTCAACAATATTCCCATTGACAAGTGCTCTGAAAAAGGTATTGTTGTATTTAATACACCAGGCGCAAATGCAAATGCAGTAAAAGAATTGGTTTTAGCAGGACTTCTTCTTTCTTCAAGAAAGATTGCTCGCGCTATCCAGTGGACGGAGACTTTAAAAGGTAAAGGCGATGAAGTAGGTCCCTTGGTTGAAAAAGGTAAAAAGAACTTTGCAGGTTCAGAAATTAAAGGCAAAACATTAGCTGTCATCGGATTAGGTGCTATAGGTGTTATGGTTGCCAATGCGGCTTCTGCATTAGGTATGAATGTCATTGGATACGATCCATTTATTTCTGTAAAATCGGCCCTAGAGCTATCCAGAAAAATTAAGCTTACGGATAACCTAGATGAATTACTTGGTCAAACACACTACATCACCTTACATGTTCCCGTAGTAGATGCTACAAGAGGCATGATGAATAAAGAAAAATTTGCTTTGATGCGTGAAGGTGTCAAACTATTGAACTTCTCCAGAGGTGAAATTGTTGATGATAATGCATTAGTAGAAGCTGTAGAAGCAGGAATCGTATCAAGATATGTTACCGACTTCCCTAACGAAACATTGCTTGGTATCGAAAACATTATAAATATCCCTCACTTAGGCGCTTCTACTCCGGAGTCAGAAGAAAATTGTGCCATTATGGCCGTGGATGAAATAAGTGATTATATTGAAAATGGCAACATTACAAATTCTGTTAATTATCCGGATTGCTCTTTAGGTATTTGCACAGCTACAGGAAGAATTGCTTTACTTCATAAGAACATTCCTAACATGCTGGGTAAAATCTCTAATGTATTGGGCGATCACAATATCAATATTAAAGATATGAT
>JAKSCF010000047.1 GCA_022360735.1 Clostridia bacterium | reverse complement strand
AGATATGCCTCATTAGCATTGGCTTATCCCCAGGAAGCAAAAGAAATGTTTGCACAAGCAGAAAAAGATGCAAAAGAGAAATATGAACAATACAAAAAACTGGCTCAGCAAGCATAATCTAAAGGTCTTTTCTTCCAAATTTAATATATAGATGTAGGCTGTAAAAAGAAAGCCGCTGAACAAAGTCCTGAAAAAGGGCTTTGTTCAGCTTTTTGAATGCCTTTTCAAAGCACGTAATG
Organism: Clostridia bacterium; assembly: GCA_022360735.1. The sequence goes on along the minus strand of JAKSCF010000047.1, from coordinate 1,725 downwards.
AATAAAACCTTTCTTTACACAAATACTATTCATGAATTTGATAATACCAATTTTAAAAAAGTGTAAGGTAAAGAATAGTATGTTGAGGAATACAAAAAAACAATATGGCTTTATAAAGTGCTTTTCAATACTTTTAATGATCATCCTTTTAACATCAACAAGTATTGTTTTTTTTGTTTTCTATAAAGCTGCCAATTCATTAATCCATATCAAAAATGAAAAACCAATCCATATATCTTTAAATCCAAATGAATACTTATTTGAAGAAGTAACATTTAAAAGTCAGAAAGACGACCTGACTTTAATGGGGACCTTTTTTTCTGCTAAAGAACCCAGTAACAAAACACTGGTGGTTGTCCATGGGTTTAATGAAAATAGACTCATGAGTGGACGAACTGAAACTCTGGTAAAATATTTTGTACCACGGGGCTATAATGTGCTTGCTTTCGATTTAAGAGGACAAGGGTTGTCGGAAGGAAATTTGATTTCTTTTGGTTACTTTGAAAAATACGATGTGTGTGGTGCCATTGATTACTTGAAACAACGAGATGGAGTAGGAGAAAAAATTGCAATTATTGGGTTTTCTATGGGCGCTGTAACAGCCATTGAGGCTGCAGGAATGGACGTAAGAGTAGATGCTCTGATCGCAGACAGCCCTTTCAACGACTTAGAAAGATTTATAACCAATGATTTCAATAATCTGCTGAGTGAGCTAAGTGATAAAACAAATCAATCAGGTGAATTTTCTTATTGTTCTGTTTTACGCTATTTTCCTTTTAACAAAGCAGCGGCCGGATTGATTGCAAAAAGATATGATGTTAACATTGATGAAATTTCTCCAATAGAAGCAGTAAAAGAAATTTCAGAAAAACCAATTTTTCTTATTCATGGTAAGGAGGATAAAATCATACCTTATTCAAATTCAGAAAAGATTTATGATGCCATTAAGAAAAATGTTAATGCACAATTTTGGTTTTCAGAAAAAGCAGGGCACATCCAAAGCATTAATATGTATTCTCATGAATACCTTGAAAAACTAGAGATTTTTTTAAATGGGCATATGTGATGCCATTGATATTTGAATATGAGCCTTCTGAAGAAATAAATATTGGTTGACGCTTTTTAAATTCAAGATCAATTAATAAAGCATTGAATAGGATCAAATACATGTGTCTCAGAGTTTAAAACTCTGGGATTTTTTATAGCAATTCATAATTTGCCACAATTACAGCGAAAGCATTTTGTCGGCAGATGCTTGTAATCCGATGTTTTGCTCTATTGTGAGAAAAACATTGATAATATCACGATATATATTATATTATATACTTGCGAGGATTACAAAAGATGAATGAAGTAGATGAAATGAGACGGTATGTAGTTTCAAAATCGAATGATTTAATAAAAAAATTAAGAAGTAATTCAACTCTTATTGAGAAAAGAATACTTGCTTTTATAATAGTAGAAGTGTTGAGATTAATTTAGTGATTGAAAGGGAAGTTGATGAGTAGAATTAGAAAAGTTGTCATGTTTTTCACATGTGTTTTTTCGATGTTTATGTGTTTAATATTATTCGATTTTAATTTTCGACTAGAAATTATTATTATCCCTCTAGGGTATGGTGCAGTATATTGGATTATAGAAAAAAATAAAGAATGAGAGGTATACCTCTCACCATAATCATGGTGTTTTTTCTTTTGCTCTAGTCTTCTATTTTATTTTTAAATT
>JAKSCF010000048.1 GCA_022360735.1 Clostridia bacterium | reverse complement strand
TTATATTCCATGTTCCTGCAATGATGCTATATTTATCCTGGTGGTAGACACCGCTGCCAAGTGCACAAGCAATACAATCAAATACCCCACCTATTACAGGCGTACCAACCATTAGACCGGTTTCTTCTTCTGCCCTTTTTGTTACATAACCTGCGATATCGGTTGTTTTACGAAGTTTGGGAATTTTTTCATAAACTTCTTCCACTTCAAACATTCCAAACAATTCTTTATCCACTTTCTTATCCACAGGATTGATCAATCCGGAATTGCTGGCATCTGTATATTCTATCCCTACACTACCAGTAAGACAATAGATGATCCAATCCTTTACCATAAGGATGCTTCTAATATTTCCATAGCTTTCGGGCTCATTGTTTTTCAACCAACTCAACAAAGGTATGGCCTGCCCACTCCAAAAACTTTGATATATCCTGCTGTATGAATTTAAACCATTCTTGGTCCAATTTTCTATAATGCTACTCGCTCTTGCATCCATAGAGGATATGGCTTTTCTAACAGGGCGATTGCTTTCATCAAGGCAGTATAGCCCTGCACCATGTCCACTGTTGCCAACTCCAACAATCTCTCGGGGATCTACCTCTGACTTTGATATGCATTTCTTAATGACCTTTGCAGTGTTTGCCCACTGCAGCTCCATATCAATTTCGACAAAATCACCATTGTTTTCGATCAATGTATTTACATGGCTGGATGCAACTTCCTTGCCCTCAAGTGTAAAAATCACCGCCTTTGTCGTTGTAAGACCATTGTCTACACTTAGCAAGTATTTACTCATAGCAACCTCTCCCCTAAATATTCTCTATAACACAACCCATTCTTTCAAGGCTTGTTGTAACTATTCTAACCAATTCATTTCTTGTAATCAAGTTCCCCGACTTATTAATATTGTCCAAAGTTGTTTGAATGGTTCTTTGAAGCAGCTCTGCTTTTTTATCTCCCTGATCTAATACAATCTGCACCCTGTTTTCATGTGCCCAATCCTTTGCGGAAGGCGTCAGTAAAGTATCAACCGGCAACTCTATGGTTTTTAAACCACTATACTTTATAATATCTTTTAGAGTGATGACTTTTGCCAATTCGCTCACCTCACAGTGTTTATTATTGGAAATCTCAGGTTATATTTAAGAGCCCAACATTTCCACTTTGAGCTCCTTTATGGTGTCCCTTGCAAGGGGTGTAATAATAGTTGTACTGCTTATCTTAAGTTTTTCTCTTTTTTCCCAAGCCTCCCTAACGGTTTCATCAGTAATAAGCCTCAAGGGTTCCTTTTCTTCATTTTGTTCCGGATTGTCTCCAATAAAGTTATGCGCCGGCTTATCAACCGGTAGGTTTTCACACAGCGGAGTCAGTAAAAATGCCTGATCCCCTGTCTGAATACCTGAAGCATTGGCTTCATCCATGTCTATATGATATTCTAGGGCAAAGCTATCGCTTACTCTCACAATGACATTATCAAAAACCAAGCCTCTTTCTTTGCCCACCTTCAGCCTTACGCACTGTCCATCCACAACACCATATACAGCAGCATCCTTGGTAGTCATATGAATGTGACGTTGTGCTACGATTACACCTTCATTCAGCTGCACTGTTCCCTTAGGTCCAACGATGGTGATACCACCTGATTCTCTTAGCTTTCCCGACTCCCGGACAGGTGCATTCACACCAAGATGAAAGCAGTCACTTCTCAAAATCTCCACCTGAGTCTGGGATCTCGCAGGCCCTAATACTCTTACCTGTTCAATACTGCCCTCGGGTCCAACCAGTATGACTGTCTCTGCACAGGCATATTGTCCCGGTTGAGACAGTTCTTTATGGTTTTTTAACCGATATCCAAGTCCAAATAGTGTTTCCAGGTGTTCTTTCGAAAGGTGCAGATGTCTGTTTGAGACGCCTATTGAAATAGGCTTTTCCATATAGCTTTCAAAGGTGTAGGTATTTATATTTGACAATACCGCCATTATGATCTTTTTTATCAATTCCAATTCCATCATTTACCCACCGCCTATTATTTCTCTGATCCGTACCTTATTTTTCAGGTAATATGCTCTCTACATCCTTATGAGGTCTTGGAATCACATGAACGGATTTCAGCTCCCCAACTCTTTGCGCAGCTGCCGCACCGGCTTCTGTTGCAGCCTTAACGGCACCCACATCACCTCTTACCATTACTGTTACATAACCGCTGCCTATCTTCTCTTTGCCGATAAGCTTTACATTAGCAGCCTTTACCATAGCGTCTGCTGCTTCTATGGCTCCTACTTCACCGATTGTCTCTATCATTCCCAATGCATTTTCCATATTAAAACCCTCCTAATTTATCTATTCAAACATAATACTACTTTGGTAATATGGATTCTACCTCAGCATGAGGCCTTGGAATCACATGAACGGATTTCAACTCTCCAACTCTCTGTACTGCTGCTGCACCTGCATCAGTAGCAGCCTTAACCGCTCCTACGTCTCCTCTTACCATAACCGTTACCAAAGCACTTCCAACACATTCCTTACCTATTAGCGTGACACCGGCAGCCTTAACCATAGTATCTGCTGCCTCTATGGCTCCAACCAAGCCTTTGGTTTCAATCATTCCAATTGCTTCATTCATTATATTTTACCTCCTATCTTTCAACTACGCGGCTATCCATATTAAGTCGTTGCTTTTGTTTTTGGTCCAGCCTTAACAGTCTCATATTTGGGAAGTATCACTGCAACCTCATTATGCGGGCGT
>JAKSCF010000049.1 GCA_022360735.1 Clostridia bacterium | reverse complement strand
AGATAAAATAATGATTTTTTTATTTCTATACATTAATATTCATCCTTAAAACTTAAATTGTTTTTTCTGTATCATTAAAACTATTTAATAAATTTGAGGGTAGACGCTGAATGAGAAAAGCGACAAAAATACAGGTTGCGATTTTATCAATTAGATTACCGGTGATCCTGGGAATGAAAGCTGCTGTGAAAACCCTTTGTCCTGATTGAATAAGCCACGTAAATATAATATCTGCTCCATCACCAGTAAGCCCACCAAATACCCATACAGCAATAGGCGTACCGATAAGGGGCGCTACAACAGCTAGGATTAATCCTGTTATAACAGATATTTTATAATTAAATTTATATCTTTTGGCTATAAACCCCACAATAAGTCCAACGGCAATATTAACCAGAGCAAAAGGAATTGCTTTGGGGTTTGTAATTGTGCCTTGAATAATGTTAGTAAGCCCACCTGCGGCAGCACCATAAAATGGTCCTAAGATAACTGCTGTAAAAACAGTTCCAATAGTATCCAAAAATAACAAAGGAATTTGCAGTGCAGAAACAACAGTTCCAAATACAATATTAATTACAATACCAATAGAAGAAAAAACCAACGCATAGGTTGTTTTATTACGGCTCATCTTCATAACCTCCTATTAATTCATTGTCCAAGCTTCACACTCAAGTATATAAATTTTACACTTTAAAGTACAATAGAAATTTATAATACTAAAAGTCAGATTTATAGAAAAAATTAATAATAACAATCATGCAGGTATTGTAGGAAAGTTTCGTTTACCGACATGGGCTTAATAAGTTATATATTCTAGTATATAGATAGAGGCTGTCTCACAAACTTTTTTACTTTTTAATAGATATGATAAGGAAATCTTATCGTTTTTTTCTTTTATTTGACTTTTGTGTCCAAAAGTTATATAATACTTTTGGACACAAAAGGAGGTGTAAGATGTCTGCTAAAAAAATGGGCAGACCTACAACGGACCCTAAGCCTCATAGCTTACATATTCGGGTTAATGATGAGGAACTT
>JAKSCF010000077.1 GCA_022360735.1 Clostridia bacterium | reverse complement strand
TTTTTAATTCAATATTATTTTTTCCAGGTTCAGCCATTTCACCAATATTCATTAAAAGTAATATAGTGAAATATAGGTGGTGTGTATAACACTATCTGAAATAAAAGGAGTGTAATAACGGTGTATAAAAATGAGAAAATTCAACCGTATCCCACTACGATATCATTAAGACCTGAAAATCAAGAATGTCCCATTTATTTTATAGATAGTTGGTTAACACCAACCAACTTATTTTTTGTTAGGAACCATTTTGAGTATCCGCCTATAAATGAATGTTCATTTATTTTACCTATAAAAGGGGATGTTAAAAAACCTTTCGTTGTAACCTATCGGGATTTATTAAAAATGCCCTCTAAAACAATTATTTGCCCTTTAGAATGTTCGGGCAATAAAAGAAAACTCTTTGATGAAGGCATCTTTGGAACTCAATGGGGAGAAGGCGCCATCAGTCAAGCAGAGTGGAAAGGTGTTCCTTTATATAACCTTCTTAAAATGGCAGATCCTAAAAGTACTGCTAAGAATGTTGTTTTCGAAGGACATGATCAAGGTACCATAGAAGGCATTGAGGGGATTCATCATTTTGCACGAAGCTTGAGTGTGGAGCAAGCCTTAGACCAAGACATTATCGTTGCATACCAAATGAATGGAAAACCAATACCGGTTGAGCATGGATATCCTTTAAGATTAATTGCCCCTAAGTGGTATGCCATGGCATCGGTGAAATGGCTTAAATGCATAAAGGTTATCGACCATGATTTTGATGGTTATTATCAGGCAATTGACTATTATTATTATCCAAACAGAAATAATGATCGTGATAGAGTGCCGGTCACCTATATGAAAGTCAATTCAATTATACAATATCCATTAGACTTTTCCACATTGGATAAAGGCACATACATGATCAGAGGGATTGCATGGACAGGAAAAGGCACCATTGACAAAGTACAAATCAGTACAAATGGCGGCAAGACATGGAGCGATGCTAAAATTAGACGCAATCAAAACATGCCTTTAGGATGGGTAGCTTGGTGGAAAGAGTGGAAAGCGGATAAAACAGGACAGTATACGATAATGGCAAGAGCATATGACACTTGCGGGCGAGCACAGCCCCTTAAGGTAGAGTGGAATAGGTTAGGATACGGATACAATGGTATAACAAATAGAAAAATCAAGATCGTTTAGACCAATATCTAAAAGGGGGATTAACTATAATGAAAGATAGAATAAAAACGGTTTTAACCATTATGATATATGGTTGTATATGGGGAATTTTAGAGATGACATTAGGAAGTTTCCTGCATGTGATACATTTACCTCAAAAGGGCTTAATCATGGGTGCAATCGGATGCTCCATCCTTACGGTTTATGTGGTTAAGCATAAAATGATATGGCATCCTATAGTGATTGGCTGTATAGCTGCTTCTTTTAAATTATTAAATGTATTCATTTATTCTGTTCCAATATATGCAAGAAGTATTGTGAATCCTGGGCTTGCAATCATTTGTGAGGCCATTGCTGTTTCATTGATTGCTTATGTTATTGTCAAGTATATTCAATATAGAGAAAAACAGTGTAAAATACGGGTTGAATAGCGGTCCAACACAAAAAAAGCAGCATAAAATCTTCAAATACTCATTCTCGGATTTTATGCTGTGTAGAGGTGTGAATTGTTAATTGAATCAATTTGAGTTTGAGGAAAACTCTTGTATGATTAGTATATTAATATTGCATACACTGTGTGTCTTAAAAAAAGAAGTATGAGTTATTTATTGAAAAATATCTTTAAAAATTGAAAAAAGATTAATTAGAGGATTATAATGGAAAGAAAATTTAAACAGATAACTCCGTATAGTAAAATATAACTTATAGAATAGTTTAAACAGTATTATCTTACTATTGAGCAAAGGACTGGCTATGATTCTTTCTTTTATTCTTTTGACCGAGGATAAGCTTTTCGCTCATCTGTAAGACCAAGCAAATAATCAACACTTGTGTTATAGAAATTTGCAAGTTTAATTAAAAACTGGGTGGGTACATCCCGTTGGCCGAGCTCATAATTGCTGTAAACTTGTTGAGAACAATGAAGCAATTGAGAAATATCTTTTTGAGTACAATCTTTATCTTCTCGTAATTCTCTGATTCTTAGATACATTTAACCACCTCTAGGTCATTATAGGATAGGAGCATATGCAGTATTGACCTTTACTGCAAATTGCGGTAAAATACTTAGAAATAAGAATTATTATTCCACAAAAATTAGAAAAATAACACAAGTAAATGTAACGAGGGTGTTTCTCATGGAAAATAAGTATAAAGCTATAGTTGCAAATGAATTTATAAAAAATCAACGCATTAAGGTGATGGAGTTAAAGGACAAATGTATTGATATTTTAGAGGAAATGAAGGTTATGGATGACGAAGACCTTCAATTAGAAATTTTATCTAAATATATAATGGAAAAAGAGCATTTAAGAGACTATGAAGTGGAATATGTATTGTTGAGAGGCATTCAAATAGGAAGAGAAATAGAAAAACTGAATAAGTAAAAATTGAAAGTTAGAAATTTCATTGACAATTCAGGTCTATTAGAATAAACTTAACATAGGTTTATTTTGATAGACCTGAATTTTTGAAGGAGAAACGATGATGAAGAATATCAAATTATTTGATGCAGAACTTAAATTTATGAATATCATATGGGATAACGCACCTATTAATTCTACAGAACTTGTAAAAAAAGCTTTAGATGAGTTAGGATGGAAAAAGTCTACAACCTATACCGTTATTAGAAAGCTATGTGACCGGGGCGTATTGCAAAATAAAAATACAATAGTGACTGCTTTAGTAGATCGAAAGCAGGTCCAAAGAGAAGCAAGTCAAGACCACTTGAAAAAAATGTATGATGGTTCTCTTAAATTGTTTCTAGCCAGTTTTTTAGATAAAGAACAGTTAACTGAAAGAGAAGCGCTGGAGTTGAAAGAATTAATAGACAAGAAAACCGAAAAGGAGTCATGATATGTTAAGCACTATTTTTACATATGTACTGAATATGAGCATAGCTGCTTCCGTAGTTTTCATAATGGTTATGCTGGTAAGACTGATATTAAAAAATAAATTACCTAAGACCATTAGTTATATACTCTGGTCACTGTTATTGGTTCGTTTAATCATTCCATTTTCTTTTTCAACAAACCTAAGTGTTTTCAACTATTTGCCTACTTCGGAAAAAATAGTTGAAATAAACGAGGTCGTTAATAGTTTTGAATATATACCTACCGATATTGGAATGATGCAAGAACCCAAAATTGAAACCGGAATCAATAATATGAATGAAAATATAAACGAATCCTTACCTTCAGCTACACCTGAAGCTTCTGTGAATCCAATGCAAGTCATTATATATGTAGGATCACTTATATGGATATGCGGGGTAGTGGGTATGCTGTTATTGATTACGAGTCTATTTATTATGACAAGCAATAAAATTAAAACAGCAATCATATATAAAAATGATAAACTTAAAAATGCATGTTATACAAAATTAAATATGCCCCAAAAAATAGATATATTCATATCTGAGCATTTGAATACACCTATTGTATTTGGACTTATTAAGCCACGAATCATTTTACCTCAAAGCATTCTGGAAAATAAAACGGAGTTAGAGCATATCATACTTCATGAGTTGGTTCACATAAAAAGAAAGGATCATATTTTTAAGCTAATATCACTGATTGTATTATCTATTCATTGGTTTAACCCATTGGTATGGGCGGGGTTTATTACCGCACATAAAGATATGGAGATGTCTTGTGATGAAAGAGTAATAGCCTTATTTGAAGAAGACATTAGAAGGCAATATGCTTACAGCCTTTTAAATATTTCAATTCAACAAAACAATTTATTGGGTGGTGGATTTATTGCTTTTGGTGAAAAAAATATAAATAAGCGTATAAAGAGTATTGTTAATTATAAAAAACCAGTTTTCTCGTTGAGTGCAATGAGTATTATTTTACTTTTAGTGCTGGCTGTTTCATTAATAGGGAATCCCATAAAAGATGAAGTAGACCTTAGTTTCCTCAACCACAAAAACACCCTTAAGGTTCTAGAACTAACTGTTCCATTAACAATTAATGATGGCAGGGATACACTTTCTCCTAACCCAGATTTCATGAAGCTATTTCAACAGAATAAGTGGAAAAAGAAAAATATTTCATCACCATTAGAACTAAGCTCAGAACTAGAATTTAATATTAATGAAAAATTGACTTTAAGATTATATGACACAGAACCCCTTGCTATGATTTTATATGATGGGGAGTATTGTTATTATAAAGTACCCATGGAAGTGTATGATGATATCCAAGAATATATACTTAATAACAAAATCACAAGCATGAACGAAACCGCTAAAAAAATTGAAGCATACTTAGAAATCATCATGTCCTCACCTGCTCATTCATCGAATCCGCATGACTACATAAAAGAACATCAGGATGAGTTTGAGAGCATTGTAAAAATGGGTGATGAAGCCCTTGCTTATATGCTTAATCTATTTGAAACAGGTGATGAGACAGGGTTAAAAGGCCATATTATGAGATATCTTTGTGAGGATATATTAGGAGATAGAAACAATGTACCGGAAGGAAATTATGCAACTGGTGAGGAATGGTATGCAAAATTGATATTGTATGATGAGGTGTCACTCCCCAAAGCATTATTACCACAAGGTAATAGCCTTGTGGATCTTGCAACATCAGCTGCTCTGAAACATTATGATAAATATGATAATCAGCTTACTTTGGCTGCACCACATGTCTTTGGATCATATGAAAAAGATGGAGTGCTGACCATTTATGCAACGGTATTTTACAAGAGATTTATCTTATATGGGCAAACACTGTTACAAGAAGGTGCGGGTGTAGTGCCTTGTGCTATGCAATTTGAAAAAGATAGTAAAGGTAACTACGAGTTAAAAGAGTATATTGAGGCTATGGATGGCGGTTATTTTGAAAAATCCGTAAGAGAATTCTGCAAACCAAATGATCATATAGCAGATGCAATTATGAAACATTATGGGGATTATAGTGACTTACATCAACTGATGCAAGAAAACTTAATGAATTACCTAAAGAGTAATCAACTAACAGGTATATCTCTAAAAGACCATAAGGGCAATCTAACCCCTTTAACCTAACTGGCAAAACGAAAATGTTTAAAATAATATCTAATGTGGTATATACTATACAAGATGCCATCTAAATAGTGTCTAAAGTACGAGGGGGAAGAAAAATGAAATTAATATCATGGAATGTAAACGGGCTCAGAGCCTGTATGAACAAAGGTTTTTTAGATTACTTTAAGGAAATTGATGCCGATATATTTTGTGTGCAAGAGACTAAACTGCAAAAAGATCAAATTGAACTGGAATTAGAAGGCTATGAACAGTATTGGAATTATGCGGTAAAAAAAGGCTACTCAGGAACAGCTGTATTTACAAAAAAGACGCCGATTTCAGTGCAGTATGGGATTGGTATAGAAGAACACGATCAAGAGGGTCGTGTCATCACTTTAGAATTTGAGGATTTCTATTTGATAACCGTGTATACGCCAAATTCACAGCGAGAGCTGGCAAGGCTGGATTATAGAATGGAATGGGAAGACTGTTTTAGGTCTTACTTAAAAGATTTAGAGGATAAAAAACCTGTTATTGTATGTGGTGATATGAATGTGGCTCATAAAGAAATAGATTTGAAAAATCCAAAGACAAACCGAAAAAATGCCGGATTTACGGATGAAGAACGAGAGAAAATGACCGTTTTATTGGATGCCGGCTTTGTAGATACCTTTAGATATTTTTACCCTGAAAAAACAGATGTATATTCTTGGTGGTCTTATATGCGTAAGGCACGTGAAAAAAATACAGGATGGAGAATTGATTATTTCGTCGTATCTCAAAGCTTAACGTCTAAGCTGAAAAGTGCGGACATACATTCAAATATTATGGGAAGCGACCATTGTCCGGTTGAGCTACAAATTGATTTTAAATAAAATTGAGAGTTTGAAATCTTCCATTAGGAAGATTTTTTTCTTATTTGTATTAAATACAAAAATTTATTTGCTGTTAGAAAAGAAAAGGAGTAGAATGGTATAGACATATTACTTTTTGAACATGCAGCAAGTAAGGAGACGAGAAATGAAAGCCTTGACAATACGTATTATTAAATTGATGATGGGACTGTTCTTATTTGCAGTAGGAATTGTCATGACCATAAATGCCAATGTTGGACTTTCACCTTGGGATGTATTCCATCAAGGCTTATCAAAAATGCTGAATATTACCCTTGGCCAGGCAGGTATTGCTGTGGGATTTATCATTATACTTATAAATTTTTTCTTTAAAGAAAAAATTGGCTGGGGAACCGTAGGGAATATGTTGTTTATTGGACTGTATATAGATTTTTTAATGTTCAATCATCTGGTTCCTATTTTTGAAAGTGTTATTCCCAGTACGATTATGATGTTTTTAGGGTTGTTTGTAGTGGGTTGTGCCAGTTATTGTTATATCAGCTCAGGATTTGGCTCTGGGCCCAGAGACGGTTTAATGGTAGTGTTAACGAAAAGGACAAATAAATCTGTTCGTTTTGTTAGAAATACTATTGAGATAAGTGTTGCTGCTGCAGGATGGCTTCTAGGCGGATTCGTTGGAGTAGGAACTGTAGTGATGGCGGTAACGACAGGTTATTTTGTACAGTTTGCTTTTAAACTATTTAAATTTGATGTAAAAGCGGTAGAACACCGTTATATTGATGACGACATAAGATTTTTATATCAGAAGTTTCGTAAAGAAGATGAAGGTTTAGAAGAAAATTAATTACAAATTATATACCAAACATCTCTTTAAGCTAATAAGCTGGATTTGGATATCAAATAAAAATAGAGGTTCCGATTTCTTCAAAAAATAGGGTTTCTATAAAATGATCTTTCACCCGATCTAAACTTTTTTTAGTGGACCGAATCCACCCGCCCTCATCCTTATCTTGGTACGGCAAGTGGATAGCGCCTATTTTTTTAGGCGCGATATATTTTTTTATGACTTCACGACCGGAAGGAATGCCCACATAAGGAAAAGGGGCTAATAGTAAGTCTATTTCTTCTTGAACCAAATTTAAATTTTTAAAATTTTCTTCAAAAGGTTTTGCATCTCCAACGTGCAGAATTTTTTTATCTTCAATTTGAATTAAATAGGCTAGATTTTGGACATTTTCATGCCCTTTCCCATCATGAGTTAATGAAATCGCTCGAATGTCTATGCCTTGAATGTTGACATATTCAGATGCGTGAAGAGCAGGAACCAATGCAACCATCTTTTCTTTATCGTAGTTGGATACCAAAGGTGCAAGCATAGAAATGGTTTTTGAAGTAGAAATGATGGTTATATTTGGATTGTTTTTAAAAGCTGCGGCAGTAGAATTGGCTTCAAAATGATCGGTATGATGATGTGTAAACAGCATCATATTGATATCATCAAAGGGTGAAATCCCTTTGATAATTTGATGGACTGCTTCATCCGTTGGATTTTTATAAATAGGTGTTACAGAGTCACATAGACCATCTATTAAGATTTTTTTACCTTGATATTGAGCCAATATACCTGTGTTACATACATAAGTGATCTTATAGAACTGATTCATATATTTTCTCCTAAATATTTTTTATAGTAAAGTAAAATGAGCAATAGCAACTTGGTAAAGTATATATAACCCATTAATCAATCAAATTATATATGATTTATGATCTTTTTTAAATACAAAAATATATCTTCATGTTGACAGACGTATTTGATACAATAACGTTAGTCGGTATCTTGTATAGGTATTCAGTGAGTATGAGAAAATCATAAAAGAGGTATTGAAATGGAAGCATTTACATCTAAAGTCATTCAAATCATAAAAAAAATTCCGTATGGAAAAGTCATGACTTATGGTCAGGTTGCTCAATATGCAGGAAAAAGCAGAAATGCAAGGCAAGTGGCATATATTTTACATGGAATGTCAGCTAAGCATGAATTACCATGGCATCGAGTTGTAAATTCTAAAGGCAAAGTATCTTTAAAAGGGGATATGTATGATTTACAAAAGGCATTATTAGAGGGTGAAGGGATTGGTTTTGATAACTATGATGCCATTGACCTTAAACAATATAGCTGCTGATAAAATTGTAAATATGCACTACCAATGGGTATAAATAAAGGCTTATTGTTTTATACTATAGTCAAATAGTATGAAAAGGAGAGTATTTATGCCCTGGAGAAGTGGAAAAGTTAAATTTGATGACGGCACAGTATACCCTGCGGAGTTTCTTATGAATGACAGCGGTGAGGTGTGGAATGTTAAAGTGTTTAAGGATAATAATGTTGTGGAAGAGATTGATGCAAGTAAATTTGCAAATGAATTAGGCAAATCTCCTGAAGATGTATATCCTTTCACTTATGAATTAGAAGAATAAATATAAAGTAAGGCTCAAGATTAAGTGGATAAAAAAATCTTGAGTCTTTATTTTTTTTTGAGTTTTCTCTTAAATATTTTATATTTTAAGAAAGTATTGACAAAAAAATAAGGTGACGTTACAATATA
>JAKSCF010000050.1 GCA_022360735.1 Clostridia bacterium | reverse complement strand
TTTTGGTTCAGCTAATCTTTAAATTTCTCAATGGCCTCTGCCATCTTCTTAGGCACAATCTTGCACTTTTCTTCTGAAACGGCAGATACTGCAAAACGAAGACCTTTTCCGATGGGAACAACAAAGATGCTGTCTTTTTGTAATTCTTTTCCTACTTCTTCTGCATTATCGCATGGAATGGTCATAAAGAAACCTGCTTTATACGGGCACATTTCTAAATTAGCTTCTTTAGCAGCCTTTAAGAATGCCGCAGCTCTTCTGTCTAACACAGATCTAAATTCTGCTCGATCAGCAGCCACTTTGTCATATAAGTCTTCATTATCAAATGCATTGCTTAATATGGTCATAGCCGGACGTGTTCCGTTAGACCATGTACCTCTGCCGGAATACATATTGACAGTTTTAAACTCCTCTGCAATCTTTGCATTAGACGTAACACACAGCGCAGCACCACAACGCATTCCATATAAAGTGTAGCCTTTAGACATACTGAATGCTACAACAACTAAAATGTTTTCAGGTAAGTTAGAAAATTTTTCAAAGAATACTCTGGACGCATCAGGATCGCCTGCAAAATCAATGTAAGCTACGTCCACAAACAGCGTGATTTTTTTATCTTTATTCTGTGCTTGAGTTTTTAAAGCATCTAAAACACTATCCCACTCCTCTGATGTAGGCGTGTATCCTGTAGGGTTATGTGCAGGTGCATTAAATAAAATGACCAAATGGGATTGTTCTTTAAGTATTTCATCCACTTTTTTTTCAAAAGCATTCGTATTCAATGTTTTGTTTTCATTAAAAAGTGTATAAGTATCAATTTTTCTTCCAAGCTCATCGGTAATGGTTCGATATGGGCTCCAGAACCAGTCGGAAGTCAGTACTCTATCTCCGACAGATGAATAGTTTTGAACTGTGTTTCTGATAGCACCTGTTCCTCCTGGTGTTGCAACGGATTGAATAAAGCCTTGGGGAACATGCTTACCGAATACAGCTGTCTTAACATTTTCTAAGAATGAAGGCACACCTGCAATGGGTGCGTATGCAGCAATATCTACAGGGGATAAACTCCTATAGATGTCCACAATGCTTGGCATAACCATCAACTTACCTTCATCATCTAATAGTGCACCAATAGTAGCATTGACAACATTCTCAGGGCCAATCTCTGCTGCTCTATCTTGAGCAGATTTATTGATACCAAATATTTTATCATCACCGCTTATTTGGCGAGTGCTCGGTGCAGCCATTAAAAACTCACTCATATAAAACGCCTCCTTCACATTTTTAGTAGTTTCCATGAATAATCTGGAATTACTATATAATATATTAATAATTGATTCTAATTTCAATAGGTATTCGATAAATAATAAAAAAATACATAAATAATTATACTTTTAAAGGATATATAAGAATTTTGAAAGTAAAATTCTAAAAATTAGAAAGACTTTTACCCCATGATGGTATATGATAGTTGATGTGTAGAAAAAGATAACAGGCGAAAGGAGAATCATAATTATGGAGATTGTAAAACAGCTGGTGCGTATTCTTTTGTTTTTATATCTGGGATATGTTGTTGAATATATTTTTAATATTCCCATTCCTTCCAATGTAATTGGAATGATATTTTTAATTATTGCTCTTTTGACCGGAGCCTTTAAACTTGAAAAAATTGAAGAAACCGTTAACTTTATTATAAAATATTTAGCAGTTTTTTATATCGTACCTTGTGTAGGGTTGATCTTGTATTTAGACCTATTAAAAGAACAGTTTGTTATTATAGTTATTCCAATATTACTCAGTATAATTGCAGGACTCTTTGTTGCCGGTAAAACAACAGAATTATTAATAAGAAGGGGGACTGGTAAAGATGATTGAAGTATTAACACAGATCCCTGTTTTTGGAGTTATTATCACGCTGCTTACCTTTTGGATGGGTGTTGTCCTACAAGAAAAAACTAAAATAACTTTTTTACAGCCGATTCTTACGTCTACTGTACTTATTATTCTAATACTTAAAATAGCAAATATTGAATATGAAGTCTATAAAGCCCAAAATGAATTCTTAAATTTTTTGCTTCCTTCTACTGCTGTCATTTTGGCAGTACCTTTATATAAAAACATAAATATCCTTAAAAAAAATGCAGTGCCGGTCATAGCAGGCGTTTTCTTGGGTACCTTGACGACTATTGGAACTTGTATTTTATTGGGAAAAGTATTAGGTGCAAAACCAGAAATTATATTATCTATGATTCCAAAAGGGGTTACAAACCCTATCGCAATAGAAGTATCTGATATTATTGGAGGGATTCCTTCCTTGACGGTTGCTTTAGTAGTATTTACAGGTATTATCGGAGGCAGCTTTGGCCCAGAAATAATTAGGCTGCTAGGCATCAAAAATAAGATTGCCAAAGGAATCGCTTTAGGAACCATGTGCCATGCCATTGGAACTGCCAGAGCTTTCAAAGAGGGTGAAGTAGAAGGCGCTATGAGTTCACTGGCTATGGGCATTGCCGGAATATTCACGGCAATTATCGCACCAATAATTGTGAGTGTACTAAATATAATTTAAATACGCATTCTTTTCCTGTCTCCTTAAATAAAGCCATCTAAGTGTATGATAATTCTATTATTTGGAAATAATACACCTAGGAGGTGTATGTAATGCGATTAGATAAAAAGAAATTTAGCTTTACAAAGATTAAGGATACACAGATCATTAAAAAAATGGTGGATGTAGTAAATAAAGATGGGTTCTACCTAGCACTATTTATTTGTTTTTGTATAATAACCGCAGCAGCAGTTTGGACAGTAAAAAATAATATTCAAGAAATAGAAAATATAAGTGATAAAAACAATATTGAATTGGTTAAAGAACAAGAAGATTACGACAGGACTGTTGCAGAAGAGAATGCGCAACCGGTGCAGGGAGAACAGACATTAAATGAACCCCAAGATCCGGTAGTCATTAGCGAGAGCTTTGACAAAAGTCCGGTTGAGAAAGAAGCCGTATCCCATTCAAAGCCCAAGGAAACAAAAGTATTGTCCAGTAAGCCGGTGTTGGCTATGCCGGTTGAAGGACAAATTTGTCTTGGTTATGCAGATAACACTTTAGTCTATTCAAAAACGTTGGATCAATATATTGTCCATCGGGCTATAGATATAGAAGCACCCTTAAATACACCTGTATGTGCAGCTGCAGATGGAACGGTAATAAAAGTTGATGAAGATGAAAAAATGGGTATAACCATATGGATAGAACATGAGAATGATCTGGTAACGGTATACTCTAATTTAAGCACAACGGAAATGGTTTCATTAGGAGATGTGGTTAAACAGGGAGATGTTATCAGCGGAGTAGGAGACACTGCTCTTTTTGAAATATTAGAAGTACCCCATTTGCATTTTGAAGTGCTGAATAATGGGAAAAATGAGAACCCTGAAAATTACTTGAAAATTGAACATAAAGATCAAAATGAATAAAGTTTGTTTAGTGAAATGGATGACCAACAATAGTTGGTTTTTTTTTGGTCATTTTTCATACATTACAAATGAGTGATGCTTTGATTAATAGGGTCTTCAGAAAATCCCTATCAAGTAATAACAGAGTAAATGCAGACTGTAAAAGTCTGCATTAAACGTCATTATCCGATTCACTTTTGCCTTCCGATTCATATTTCATCTTTGTAGCTCGGCCGCCTCTTATGTGTCTTTCAGCTTTATTTTTATCCAAAATCATTTTAACTTCCTTCGC
>JAKSCF010000065.1 GCA_022360735.1 Clostridia bacterium | reverse complement strand
GTCAAATATTCATCTACAGCTATAACCGTATGCTCTTTTTGATCTGTCTGTTGATTGATTAAGTTGATGACAGTTTCCCCTTTATCAAGAGATGTAATGATTTCTACACCGGATTCAATGGCAGTTCTTCTTATTAAAAAACCATCTCTTTTAGAATCATTTCCTTTTGTAGGGGTATTAAAAGCTATATCCACCGTGCCACTTCGTATCACATCTAAAATGTTCGGAGTCCCTTCGCGTATCTTATTGACGGTTGTAGCTTCCACACCCAGCTCTTTTAAATAGTTTGCCGTATTTGCCGTAGCCACAAATTTGTACCCCAGATTTTTCATCTTTTCAATAGCGGGTAAAAATCTTTCTTTGTCTTTTGGCTTTAAAGTGACTAAAATGGTTCGCTGTCTGGTAGAAAGATCCATGCCTGCAGCCGTCAATCCTTTATAAAGCGCATCTTCATAGTTTTGGGCTACTCCTAAAACTTCTCCTGTTGAACGCATTTCAGGTCCTAAGCTCACTTCTACATTGGGTAACTTCTCCGTAGAAAACACCGGAACTTTTACAGAGACTATATTCGGTTCTTTATATATCCCGGTTCCATAAGACATATCCTTAAGCTTTTCTCCCAGCATACATTTCACTGCAAGATCTACAACAGGTACACCGGAAACCTTGCTGATATAAGGAACTGTTCGACTGGATCTAGGATTTACTTCAATAATATATAGTTCATCTTCATGGGCAATGAACTGTATATTAATCATGCCGGATACATTTAAAGCCTTAGCAACATGTTCTGTATACTCCAAAACTTTATCTTTCATTCTCTCCGATATATTTTGAGGAGGATATATGCTAATGCTGTCTCCGGAGTGGACACCTGCTTTTTCTAAATGCTCCATGATTCCCGGAATGAGAACCGACTCACCATCAAATATAGCGTCAACTTCTATCTCCATCCCCTCTAAGTATTTATCAATTAGAATGGGATTCTTGCTGTTGTTTTTAAATGCATTGAGCAGATAATACTCCAATTCTTTGTTTTCCCAGCATATTTCCATACCTTGCCCACCCAGTACATAGGAAGGGCGAACCAATACAGGATATCCTAATCTTTCTGCTTCATCCAAGCCTTCTTCAAGGCTGAATATACCTTTCCCTTTAGGTCTTTTGATATTGAGCTCCTCTAATATGTTATCAAATCGTTTTCGATCTTCTGCAATATCTATACTGTCCGGGGATGTTCCTAAGACAGGAACATTCATCTCTTCAAAGAACCTTGCCAATTTTACTGCGGTTTGTCCACCAAATTGCAAGATGACACCAAGGGGTTTTTCCTTTTCTATGATGTTTAAGGTGTCTTCCTCTGTCAATGGTTCAAAGTATAGTTTATCCGATGTATCGAAATCGGTACTGACCGTTTCTGGATTATTGTTAATAATAATGGTTTCAATGCCCATCTTCTCTAAAGATTTTATACATCTAACACTACAGTAGTCAAACTCAATGCCTTGCCCTATTCGTATAGGTCCCGATCCAATAACAATAACCTTCTTTTTATCTGAGACTTTTACTTCGTCGTACTGTGCGTAAGTGGAATAGTAATAAGGTGAAACCGCCTCAAACTCTGCAGCGCATGTGTCTACCATTTTATAAACCGGGAATATGTCCCACATACTTCTTAATTCATAAATATGTTGCGGGCTTACATTCATCAAGTCTGCAATGCCTTTATCTGAAAATCCTCTCTTTTTCAATTCCAGCAATTTATCTTGAGTCAAATCGCCTATTTCTGTTGTTTTCAGTGCTTCCTCTTCATCTACAATCCATTTGAATTTACTGATAAAAAATTTATCTATTCCTGTTAGCTCTGAGGCTTTATCTACTCGATAATCTCTTCTTAACATTTCACATAGATCGAAAATTCTTTCGTCATCCGGTGCATATATTCTTTTTTTCAATTCTTCTAAGGACCGGTTTTTCGAGGGTTCATGCTCCAGTGAATATCTTCCAATTTCTAATGAACGTATGCCTTTTAGAAAAGCTTCTTCAAAGTTACTTCCAAGGGCCATAATTTCTCCGGTAGCCATCATTTTGGTTCCAAGCTGTCGGTTGGCGCCATAGAATTTATCAAAAGGCCATTTAGGAATCTTGACGACGACATAATCAATGGTCGGTTCAAAACATGCATATGTTTTACCCGTTACAGCATTTTTGATTTCATCCAATCCATAACCTAATGCAATCTTAGCTGCTACCTTTGCAATAGGATATCCTGTTGCTTTTGATGCTAAAGCAGATGACCTGCTTACTCTGGGATTGATTTCAATAACGATATATTCAAAGCTATGGGGATTTAAAGCCAGTTGAACGTTACAACCACCCTCTATACCGACTTCATTGATAATATCTATAGAAGCTGTCCTAAGAAGTTGGTATTCTTTATCCGTCAACGATTGGTTTGGTGCAACGACAATACTATCACCCGTATGAATGCCTACCGGCTCAATGTTTTCCATGCAGCAAACCGTTAAACAATTCCCTGCATGATCTCTCATAACCTCAAACTCAATTTCTTTCCAGCCTTTTATGCTC
>JAKSCF010000255.1 GCA_022360735.1 Clostridia bacterium | reverse complement strand
TATAAAGTTAATGACGAACAATATGGATATTGTATTAGAAGCATATGGAAAAAAGTTGTAAACCATTTTTAAACACTCCTTTAGTATTATTATATGATAATGGCTTGAAGTGCTGATTAAATTATAGCATAAAAACGAAAAAAATATATATTTATGTAGATTGTTATCGTTATCCCAGATTATTCACGACAAACTACAAAAATCTACTGCGTCTTTTGGTTTTCTTGCTCCCATGAAGCCCTAGCAGTAATCTATGATTACGTTGCAGGTCTCATACAGAAACTCTCCAATCTTTGATTGGTAAGGGTTTTTCAGTTAATTTTTCTACTGTACTAACCAAGTACAGTAAAAAAATTATAGAATCAATAAATTCCAAAATACTTGTACCTTTTTAGTAGTTTTCATGAACAATCTGGGATTATGTGTATTCTTATATTATTAAAAAATAAAACCATAATATTAGAAGAACTTTTTTCCAAGTGTAATAATACAATTCTACATGGTGAATGTTACCATGTCTAATTTAAATGCATTTTAATTTAAAGTTAAAATATGATAAAATTATCTAAATTTCTATTCACAGGAAGGTGAAAAAGAGATGCTTTTGTTTGAGTATCATGGGCTGGGCTAAAAATCATTTATGGAGCCTTTGGTGCGTTAAAATACAAATGAAATTAAAAATTGCTCTACAGTTTTTTCTGTAGAGCATTTTTAATTACTTTGATAAACTTTCAAGTTTCTCTTCTATTGTAGCTTGTGGTAAAGCTCCGGTTACTCTTTCAACCACTTCACCGTTTTTCATGAAGAGCAAAGTAGGAATGCTCATTACTCTGTGTGAGATTGCTAATTTTTTTTGCTCATCTACATTGATTTTGCAAATTTTAGCTTTTCCTTCATATTTATCTGCAAGAGTATCCATAATAGGGGATACCATTTTGCATGGACCACACCAATCCGCATAAAAATCAATCAATACAGGTACAGAAGCATTTTTTGCTTCACTTTCAAAAGATTCTTCGGTTAAATAAACAATTTTGTCGTTTGCCATGTTAATTCCTCCTAAATTTTTATTCAATGATTTTTGTAATGACAGCTTTATATTTCTTTGAAAAATGGTGTTCATTCTTTTTAATGACAAAATAGGATAGTGCCAAAAGAACAAAACCCAATATTATAGATAAAATATCACCTTTTTCACCCTGAAAAAGTTTGGTGCCAATCAGGATGCCTGTCACTAATATAATGAGTGGAATAACGTACATAATTAAGGCAGCACTTAGCACATTTTGAGTTGCCATTTGTACTTCTACAATGTGACCTAGTTGGGCATTGATATTATTTTCTGCTGTAATACTAACATTTCTGTTGGATGATCCAACATGACATGCGCCGCATTTCTCACAAGCTGAATGCCGCATGATAGTAACCTTGGCAGTAGTGTCATCAACAAGTTCTACAATTTTTCCATTTTGTTCCATGGTTATTCCTCCAAGTTTTAGCACTGCTCCAATTATTATAATACAAATATACCCAAAATAAAATAATTAAAACGAAACGCTATTATAAGTTTTTCTTATATTACATTTTTTATTAAGATATCACGATTTTTTTTAAAATAAATATTATATTTATAACTTTAAATTATAAAGTTTTCTTTGTAAAGCTGATTATTTAGTTGAATTATCATTGGATTATTACTATAATATTGAACATAGAAGTCAAAAAAAGAATTATAATACGGAATATTGATGAAAGGGATGAATTTCAAATGTACTTTAACCACCTTGACAAAATTGATGAGGAAGTATCTCATGTAATAAGAGATGAGATGAGTCGACAAGAAAATAAAATTGAGTTGATCGCTTCTGAAAACTTTACCAGTTCAGCAGTAATGGAAGCAGTTGGAAGCGCTTTGACAAATAAATATGCAGAAGGATATCCTGCTAAAAGATATTATGGTGGGTGTGAGCATGTCGATGTAGCAGAGGACCTTGCAAGAGATAGAATGAAGAAACTATTTAATGCGGAATATGCAAATGTACAGCCTCATTCCGGCTCAAGTGCCAATATAGCTGTATATTTTTCAATGCTTAAACCGGGAGATACGGTATTAGGAATGGATTTAAGCAATGGGGGCCATTTAACACATG
>JAKSCF010000415.1 GCA_022360735.1 Clostridia bacterium | reverse complement strand
TTTTTTATTATTTTTTATCAGTATGATACGCCTAGCTTTTTGATTCAAGCTTTTAGTGCTATAGTCATTGTTATGGCGATTTTTATAGTTCCGAATCGATGGATTAATATGGTGTTGAATGCACTACTCATTAGTAGTGGATTTTTTGTCATGGCTTTTATGTGTATAGAGAGGATTGATTTCTCAGAAGCTTCTGCTGTAATTATTTATATGATTATTGTTATTGTATTGAGCAGTTATTCATCCTTTCAATGGAATGTTATTAAGAGAAAGCAATATCTAAGTGATAAAGAGCTAATCAAGCTGACCATTACCGATGCTTTAACAGGGATTTTCAATAGAAAGAAATTTGATGAGGAACTAGAAAAATGGATTCAATATGCAAGTCGATACCAGACGAATATATCGTTAATTATATTGGATTTGGATAATTTTAAAACAATCAATGATAATTTCGGACATCTTATCGGAGATAAAATTATTTTAGATATGGTAAATCTTATTAAGAGCATTATCAGACAAACCGATGTGTTTGCCAGATGGGGTGGTGAAGAGTTTACCATTTTGCTGCCGCATACCCAAATAGATGAAGCAATGGAATTGGCAGAACGGTTGAGAGAAGCAATAGAAGGGTACTCCTTTAATAATGTAGATGAAGTGACCTGTAGTTTTGGAGTAGCATCATTATTACCTGATGACGATGCGCATTCATTACTTCATCGCGCGGATTTATTGCTTTATCAGGCAAAAAAAGATGGAAAGAATATGGTGAGATGTTGACATAAAAGACTACTGAATTTACATATTTTTTTCATAATTAATAATATAAGCTCTTCAGAAATGAACTGGAGGGTTTATTATATTTTTTAGAAATATTAAGCATGATTTGTAGTTTGTGAGGATATAGTTTAATACAATCATATTTACAAAAGCCTATAAATATTTAGGGGTGGTTCTTTTTCACCTTTAATATTATTGTTAGGAGGATTTATGGACATTTTTTTATTTGTAAATGCATTATTAATAGTTGTTTTGTGCTTTACTTTGAAATTCACAAAACGTTATAAGAGTTATTTTGTATTGATAATAATTGGGTTGATGGTATTTTTAAATTTAAGCATCCTTCTTATCCATGATCAATTAAAAAATTTTGATACTTGGATATATGAGATGGTTACGTCCAATATGTCGTATCACATGACAATCTTTATGAAGTATATTACCAATCTAGGTTCATTCTATGCGTTAGTGTTAATAACGGTCATTGTGTACATATTGACATGGAATAATAACAAAAATGCTATTGTTTACGGCAGGGTAATTTCAATTAATTTAGTAACGGTGTGGCTTATGAATAATGGATTAAAGTTGATTTTCCAAAGGGAAAGACCGGATATCCTAAGATTGGTTGAGGAAAGTAGTCTTAGCTTTCCCAGTGGTCATGCCATGGTGAGTATGTGTTTTTATGGTTTTTTAGCATATTTAATTTTAAGAAATTCAAATAACAAGCTGATTAGGATTGTATCCGTATGGATGATTGGATTTATAATTGTGATGATTGGCATCAGCAGGATATATTTAGGCGTACATTATGCAAGTGATGTTTTAGCCGGTTTTGCGTTTGGATGGGTATGGATGTTTTTGATGATTATTGCAATGGAGCAGTTTTATAAGCGACGCATTGAGAAATATTTTAAAAAACTCATAAAAATTTAATTAAAAAAGTCTCATTTTTTATTGTCTGGTTTTTCACAAAAAAAGAGTATTGGTGTCCTTGATGATGGATTTTTAAAGGCAAGTTTATAGTAGGGTCTTATTTGATTTTAGTGTATATTTTGCATATAATATGGTATGAGATGTTGTTAGATTC
This sequence comes from Clostridia bacterium, assembly GCA_022360735.1. The sequence continues at coordinate 4,055 of JAKSCF010000415.1, read as the reverse complement.
ATGACGAAATGGAACATTTCTATTTTGCGACATCTGACCTACGGCCTAATTGAAATTCATGAAAGGAGATGGAAATAATGAGATCTAAAATTGATGATATAGTAACCACTGCAACAAGTACGACACTAACGTATCAGCAAAAGCTGTTTGGTTTAGCCAATATTGCCGAAAGGCTTGTAGATCCTATGGAACTATTGAATTTTAGTGAAGAAGAGATGAAATATATTGAGAATGATTGGATCTGTGATTTAAACGAAGGCTATGTCATATATCGACCTAGATACATCGTACCGGATTACACTATGTTTGTAACCAATGGATGTGAGTTTTTAGACTTAGAGCCTCCTCAAAATTTAGACGAATTATTAGATGGGTTATTAATTTTATATCGCCATGTACCATCCATTACATCTTTTCCGGTTTTTATCGGACATTTGGACAGATTAATTGATCCTTTCATTACAGATGAAGAAATAGACTATGTTAAAATAAAGAGATTTTTAAACCATGTAGACAAAACCATTACAGATTCATTTTGCCATGCTGACATTGGGCCTAAAAAGACTAAAGCCGGTGAATTGATTTTAAAAGCTGTTATAGAGCTTAAAAACCCTACACCCAATATGACGATAAAATATGATCGGTCAGTGACAGATAAAGACTTTGCGCTAAAAGCAATAGAAGCCTGTTTAAGAGTCGCTAAACCTTCTTTTAGCAACAACAAACAATATTGTAAGGATGTGGGAGAGCATGCTATTGTGAGCTGCTATAATGCATTGCCCATTGCCGGCGGAGCGTACACGCTGCCAAGACTAAGACTGGGAACTATTGCTAGGGCCACATCTTCATTGGATGAGCTTCTTAATGAAGCTTTGCCTAAAGTGAGTACCGTCATGTTGAGTATCATGGATAAGAGAATAAAATTTTTAGTGGAAAAATCTAATTTCTTTGAAACATCCTTTTTAGTTCAAGAGAAGTTTATTAAGAGAGAAAACTTTACAGCAATGTTTGGTATGGTGGGTTTAGCAGACGCTGTTAATCATATTCTAAAAATTGAAGGGCTTAATGAAACATTTGGTTCTTCAGATAGAGGCGATGAAATAGGCCATAAAATCATGGAAGTAATGGATAAGTCGGTCCAAGAGCATACAGGGGTGTATGTAGAAAGAACGGATCATCAATATCTCCTTCATGCTCAAGTAGGTGCTGACTTAAGTGATGAAGATAAGAGCAATACACCGGCCCATAGAATTCGGGTAGGTGAGGAACCGGAGTTACCGGTACATGTAAAGCAAGCAGGACAATTTCACAAATATTTTCCGTCTGGTACAGGAGACCTTTTTGCTTTTGATCAAACTTACTTAGATAAAAAGGAAGCCTTACTAGATATCATCAATGGAGCCTTTGACAGCGGGTATAGATATATCACTACTTATTTACAAAACTCTGATCTAATTCGTGTCACAGGTTATTTAGTTAAAAAGAGTGAAATAGAAAAATACTTAAATGGTAAAGCCGTATTAAGAGATACCACTGCAATGGGCCAAGGAACCAATAAAAATGCGAATGTATTTAAGAGAAGAACAAGAAAAGATGGAAAGTAAGGCGGTTATTAATAAAATTATACCTTTTTCAAACGTTGATGGTCCCGGTAATCGGTATGCAATATTTTTTCAAGGCTGCAATATTAACTGTATTTACTGTCATAACCCGGAGACCATACATGTTTGTAATCATTGTATGGCATGCATAGAAAAGTGTCCCGGCGGTGCACTAAAAAGAGAAAAAGACAAGGTTGTTTTTTATGAAGATTTATGTATTGCCTGTGATGCGTGTATTCGTACTTGCAGATTGAGTGCTTCACCAAAGGCAAAACTTTATACAGTAGAGCAGCTTATTGAACAAATTCAATCTTATAAGGCTTTTATTCGGGGAATTACAGTGTCCGGTGGAGAGCCTACCTTGCAGAAGGATTTTGTTGTTCAGCTCTTTAGAGGAGTCAAGCCTATGGGCTTGACTTGCTTTGTAGATACCAACGGCTTTTTTAGTAAAGAAACATGCCAAGGCTTGATAGAAATAACAGATCGGTTTATGATAGATATCAAATCAATGGATTGTTTAGAGGTTTTGTGTGGGACTAAAAATAATCAGTATGTAGATAATTTAAAGTACTTGCTAAAATTGGACAAGGTCTATGAGGTAAGAACCGTTATTGTAAAGGATATGGATGCAGAAAAAACGGTAAAAGAAGTGTCTAAAATCCTCAAAGGATATCCAAATGTAATATATAAGCTGATTAAAGTGCATATTTTGGGATTAACTGAGGAACAAAAACAAAAGATGGATGGAAAAATTCCGGAAGATAAAGAAGTGTATCAATTAGTAGAGCTAGCTAAGAGTATTGGTGTAAATAAGGTGAGTTGTATACTCTAAAAGACAGGCAATTGCCTGTCTTTTAGAGTGAGGCTATCGAAAAAGGGCCTCTTTCTGAGATTACTCATGAAAGCAAGGCCCTATTTTGGTGTATTTACTGATAATCAACTAAAAACAAGCACTTAGTCTGCTTGCTTTTCCTGCTTATCAAGCAATCTTGCGATTTTCTTGATATTATAAGCAGCCCCAGTTATTAACACTTGAGCTTTTACACAATGTGAACCTCTATAATGAGCATATCTTAAACCCATCAACTCTTTCATGTCTGCAAAGGCTCTTTCTATTGTTTCTTTTCGTCTTTGGTATAAATTTTTGCCTTTATCAGTTTTCATAAAAGATCGAACTTCATCCGCAAAATGTTCTTTTATATGTCGTCTTATTACTCTTGACTGATTTTGTTCTATATTGCCTGATACACTACTTTCATATAAACATTTTTCTCTGCTTGGACAATCTTTACAAATCACCTTATCGCTTACATATTCTGTATAGCCTTGACGTGTTGTTGTTTTGTATTTAAGTTCATGTCCTTCAAAACATTCATACACATCCTTTTCAGGCTCATATGCAAACCAATATTTTGACTTCTTACCTTTTTTGCTGGCATACCTTTTAGGTCCTATTATAGGTATCAATTCTTTCTCTGCTAATTCTTCAAATACATTTATGTTGAAATATCCTGCATCTGCTCCTACATACTTTGGCGTCAATGGTAATTGTTTGAATATATCTTCTAGATGTTCTACATATACTGTTGAATCGTGGACATTGCCTGGGGTTACATGTGCACCTACTAGGATATTATACTTACTATCTACTGTGCCATGCACTAAATGGTAAAAACCTTTTGGTTTTCTATCTCTATGCATAAAACCACTAGATGGATCGGTCTTACTTACTTTCTTTGATATTTCTTTTGTCTTTGGTTCTGCAGGAAGTAGTGGCTTTTGTCCTTTCTGTATTCTTTTTTCATTTATTAACATAAGCAAAGATTCATCTTCTTCTATTACCTTATCTTCCACCACATTTTCATATTTAGAATTACTTGCATTAGCTCTTACATGAGTAGAGTCTGTATATAATATTTTTCCTTTTACAAAACCCTTATCTATTGCCATTAATACTATTTCATTGAATATTTCTTCGTAAACATTTGAATCTTTAAATCGTACTGCTCGATTATGACTTATGGTTGAATGGTCTGGAATAGTTTCTGTTAATCCATATCCTAAGAACCAGCGATAAGCCATATTATGATGGATTGCATCCACTAGCTTTTCCTCTGACTTTATATCATCAAGTGCTTGTATCAGCGACATTTTAAACAAAACTACTGGGTCTATTGATGGCCGTCCTGTTACTTCAGCGTAATATGGTTCTACTAAGTCATATATGAAATCGAAATTAATATGTTTTTCTATTTTTCTTAAGTCATGGTCTGGTTTTACTAATTGATCTAGCATTACTAATTCTAATTCAAATTGTTGATTTTGTTTTTTATTTCGTGTCATCATAATATTTTTCACCTCTATATATTATTCGACACATTAAAAGAGAATCCTTTTTGAAATTAGATTCTCTTTCTTAAAATTTATTATTTTTGTACTTTTTCGATAACCTCA
>JAKSCF010000051.1 GCA_022360735.1 Clostridia bacterium | reverse complement strand
TTTTTTTATTTGCACGTTTTGATCCTATTATAAATATATATATAACATACCACCTAAAATGGGGGGCGTGTGCATGAAAAAGAGAGCTAGGAACAAAACAAGTAAACCTGTATTAAAATTTTTTATGTTTATTATTTTAATATGCTTAATTTTAATATATGGTTTTTTGTATTTAGAACATAAAATAAGACCTACGGTATTTAACATTGCGGAGATGAGGGTAAAGTCCATTACCAATGAAGCGGTTCAAGAATCTGTACATACTGAATTTTCCGGAAAAATTGATTATAATGATCTTGTTCATTTTGAGATGGATAATGAGGGTAATATCACGTTGCTTCAAGCCAATACCGTTCTTATGAATAAAATTGCATCTGATGTGACTTTATTAATTCAGAAAAATATTCAAGATTTTACTTCTCAAATTATGATTCCTATTGGAAGTATTTTAGGCAGCCAAATATTATCTCAGTATGGACCTATGATAAAGTTAAATATTATCCCCATAGGAATGGCAAAAGTCAACTTCAAAACTGAATTTGAGGATTCAGGCATTAACCAAACACGGCATAAAATATTTTTAGAGGTAGAAACATTTGCAAAAATTATAGTACCTTTTAAAACCAATACCATTAGTGTTAAGACAATAGTACCCATAGCAGAAACCGTCATTGTAGGAGAAGTACCTCAAAGCTATATATTTGTACCGGAAGATGAAATACTCAACTTAGCACCTGGTGTCGAGTAAAAAGAGTTTGATTTGTATTACAATATGTTATGATAGGATAAGATATATATGAAGTAAGTCAATAAACCAAATAAAGTAGGTGACGTGTTTTGGAGATCATCCATAAAGAAACAAATGAAGATTTTAAGCAAAAAGCAGTGTTAATGGGAGTCCAGTTAAAAGAAGATATCACACAATCCATGGCCGAGTTGGATCAGTTGGCTGAGGCAGCAGGGTGTGAAGTCGTAGGAGAATTGATACAAAAGAAAGATAGAGTGGAATCTGCATATTATATTGGAAAAGGAAAATTAGAAGAGTTAAAAAATGCTTGTGATACCTTAAATGCCGATTTAGTTATATTTAATAATGAACTATCGGGTATGCAGTTAAGAAACATTGAAGAAAAACTGGATTTAAAAGTCATCGATAGAACGATTTTAATATTAGACATATTTTCACAAAGAGCGGTTTCTAAAGAAGGGAAGCTTCAGGTAGAGCTGGCGCAGCTGCAATATAGGAAATCTAGACTTGTAGGGATAGGAAGGTCCCTTTCCCGTACAGGAGGCGGTATTGGTACCAGAGGCCCCGGTGAAAAGAAATTAGAGACAGACAGAAGACATATTTTAAGAAGAACAACTGAAATAAAAAGTGAATTAGAAACGGTCAAGAAAAATCGGCAGACACAGAGAATGAGAAGAGAAAAATCGGATATTCCCATTGTCTCCCTTGTAGGCTATACCAATGCAGGTAAATCAACGATTATGAATCAACTTTTATATATGGTGAATAAAGAAGACAAAAGTGTTTTTGCGGAAAACATGCTTTTTGCTACTTTAGATACCTTTCAGAGAAATATTAAGCTTGAAACAAATGAAGAGTTCATACTTACCGATACGGTAGGCTTTGTTAGTAAGCTGCCCCATTTACTGATTGATGCTTTTAAAGCCACTTTAGAAGAAGTGCTTTATGCCGATTTAATCGTTCATGTTGCGGATGCTTCTTATGAAAATTTTCAATTTCAAATGGACGTGACCCAAAAAGTATTGAAAGAGATTGGCGTTGAAAGCAAGAAAATCATAACCGTTTTTAATAAAATGGATCAAATCAATTATGATGACGGTATTATTCCTTCCGGTGAAGACATTCTTTATATATCGGCTAAACATGGACAAGGTATGGATAAATTACTGGATAAAATTAAAGAAATATTATTTGCAGATGTGGTTAAGGTTAAATTATTAATTCCTTTTGATAAAGGGGATATTTCGTCCTATTTGTGTGAAAACACTAAAGTGGCAAATATGGCGTATACTGAAAATGGTGCATTCATAGAAACTGAATTAAAGCAGCCGGACTATAATCGATATTCCAAATTTATCATTGAAGAAGGAGAAAATAAATGAGCCAATATAAAACAGTTGAAGCCAATAAAGAAGTCAACCATATTATAGAGAAATCTAAATTTATTGGCTATGTGAAGCCTGTCGGCAAAGAAGAGGATGCTGAAGCATTTATAGAAAGCATAAGGACCATGCATAAAGAAGCAACCCATAATGTCCCTATCTATTTAATCGGCAGACAATTTGAAGTTCAAAAATACAGTGATGATGGAGAACCCAGCGGCACGGCAGGGATATCGATATTGGAGATGCTGAAAAAAGAAGGTATTACCAATATTGCAATGGTAATTACCAGATATTTTGGCGGTGTAAAGCTTGGGACCGGTGGGCTGGTCAGAGCCTATACCAACACAGCAAAACTTGCCTTAGAAGCCGCTAAGGTTATTCGTATGGTAGAACATCAATTAATTAAAATAAAAACCGACTATACTTTTTTAGGAAAAATACAGAATACAATTAATAATAATGGATGGCGAATAAAAGATACTGAATTTGGAGAATGGGTTACATTATATGTTTACTGCCTTCCGGAAAAAAGCAAGATGTTAGAAGAAATGATGACTGATTTAACCAATGGACAATGTGAAATACAAAATGTAGCGAGAGAATATTTAAAAATGGAATAATAATAATGTTTCTAATGGTTAAAAATACGAAAAAAGGGGTAATTAATGCATATAAGAAAAAATTTTGGTAGAGGAGGAGATAAAGATGAATGAATCATTAATGAAAGAAATGCTATCAAAGAAAAAATGGGCTGTAATAGGCGCTACCCCCAATGAAGAAAAAACAGGCTATAAAATTGTCCAAAGATTATTGGACCATGGATATGAAGTATATTGTGTTAATCCAAATTATGAAAAAATAGATGACTTAAAATGTTATGATAATATTGATGCATTGCCGGTAGTGCCGGACTGTATAGATTTTGTCGTACCTCCCGCTGTTACTAAAAAAACAATAGAAAATCTGGATTCAAATACTATAAAATATCTGTGGTTGCAACCGGGGTCTTATGGAGAGGAAACACCCAATCTTGCAGAAGAAAGAGGCTTCAGTGTCGTACATGAAGGTGCCTGCGTCATGATGGCGGTTGAAGTTATTAATGAAATTTAATTCTTTGGTTTACAAGTTAGCTCAAAAACGCCGATTATAAATAAAAAGATGCCGAAGAGTGTTTTTAATACCTGGGGTGTGGTGTAAAGGGCCAATACAGAGCCTCCAATTGCGCATATAACGCCAGAAATAATAATGGGTATAGTCACTTTATACTCTATTTTTTTGTTTTTATGATGAATGAATAAAGCGGTTATAGCTGCGGGAATAAAAACGATTAAATTGATTCCCTGGGCGTTTTGCTGGTTTAGAGGTGTTAATAAAACCAAAGCAGGAATAAGAATAGTGCCGCCGCCAATACCCATGCCGCTGATAATGCCTGATAAAAAACCGATAATAGTATATATCATTAAAACACCATCCTTAATGCAGCAACAATGAGAACCACTCCAAAAAATTTCCTTAACATGTTGCCGGATAGCTTATTCAATAGCTTAGCACCGACAATGCTGCCCAAAATGCTTCCTATACCTACTTTTAATGCTGAGATTAAGTCAATTTGCCCATTGTTAAGGTAAATGATTGTGCTCATGATGGATAGAGGGAGAATAATAAGAATGGCTGTAGCGTGTGCTTTATGCTCCTCAACTTTATGGACAAATTCTAAGGAAGGAACAATAACAGTCCCACCCCCAGAACCAAAAAAGCCGTTTAAAAAGCCAGAAACAACACCGGTTAATATCTTTTTTATCATGCCATTATTCCTTTCCTATTTTGTTTTGTTGATGGTTCAAAATAAAGCCTACATTATATTATTTAACAAATCCTATATTTTACACACACTATTAAAGATGATATATTTTAATAGCAATATATTTTTAAAATTCGTAATTGACATTTTTGTCGAAGTTAATTATACTATGTAATACGACGCTAAAAACGGAGGGAGTTACCCATGAGTATTGTTCTAAATACATTTGTGTTTTTGATAACCATCATTTGTGTTATCTATTTGGCACTAAAGTATAAATACTTTAAAGATAATAAAGGCGTTATCACTAAACGGCGATTTAAAAATGTTATCGATGTGACTCTGGTTGTGTCTATACTTATTTTTTCTGTTATGCATGTAAATTCATTTATTAACGCATTACAAAATGGAGGGACTGCAGAATCTTATTTAAATTATATATTATTATGCATTGGCGTGTATTTTATTTGGGTTTTTGTCAATGTTAAAGTATATAGGCAAGAACTTAGAAAAGCTGAAAACAATAAGGTGAACAAGAAAAAATAAAAAACAGAAAAAAATAAAAAAACTTGTTGACACTACTTGGTATATGTGTTAATATATTTCTTGTGCTCACCGAAAAAAGGGAAACACAATGCAGTGTTCCAGAGTAGCTCAATGGTGGAGCACCCGGCTGTTAACCGGTAGGCTGTGGGTTCAAATCCCCCCTCTGGAGCCAACAGTTATGGCCCTATGGTCAAGCGGTTAAGACACCGCCCTTTCACGGCGGTAACCTGGGTTCGAGTCCCAGTAGGGTCACCATTAATTTAGAAGCAAGAAGCAAGAAGCGTGAAGTGAGATAAAGAAAAAGTTCTTGAAAAGAACTTATCCCGCATCCTACATCCCGCATCCCGCATCCTGCATCTAAATACGGGCGTATAGCTCAGCTGGGAGAGCACCTGCCTTACAAGCAGGGGGTCATAGGTTCGATCCCTGTTACGCCCACCAAATGCGGCCTGGTAGTTCAGTTTGGTTAGAATGCCAGCCTGTCACGCTGGAGGTCGAGGGTTCGAGCCCCTTCCAGGTCGCCAATTAAATAATTAATAAT
>JAKSCF010000518.1 GCA_022360735.1 Clostridia bacterium | reverse complement strand
TCCATCAACGTCGTCTTACCGGCCCCATTCGCGCCAAGCAGAACGCGCAGCTCGCCGTCGGCGATTGACATTGTCACGTCGTCCACGGCGACAAACGCACCGAATCTTGCGGTCAGCCCGTCAAGGGTCAGTGCATCAGACATCTTGCTTCACCTCCTGCTTGGGAGGTGACGAGGATGCCGCGAGACCGTCGGCTTTCTGCCGATCGGACCTGGCGAGCCAATCCACAAAGTCATGGGCAAGTCCGCCAAGGCCTCTCGGGAGGAACAGCACGACCAACACGAAAATCAGACCGATGATCGCCTTCCAGGCTTCAACGAGCGCTTCCGTCTCGCTCACCTGAGATTCGATGGCATTGATGAGTATCGCACCGATACAGGCGCCCAGCAGCGAAGACCGTCCACCGACCGCGGCCCAGACGACCATCGTCACCGAAAACGAAAGGTCCATGAATGTTGGGGATGCGAATTCCGAAACCAGCACGAACAGCATGCCCGCATAGCCGGCAATCGCTGCGGACACGACAAAGAAGAATGTCTGATACAAAGGAACGTCGAACCCGAGATGACGCGCGCGTTGCTGATCATCGCGAATGGCTTGAAGAATCAGGCTTGCGCGGGTGTCCGCCAGCAAGCGCCCCGCGATCAAGACGAGCGCCAGCGAAACCGCGACAAGATAGTACATTTCCCGACTATAGGGGTCGAACTCATAGCCGAAGACGGTGAAGAATCCGAGATCGGTCAGCCCATTGAACCCATTCGTCACAGGCTGGGCATCGATCATGATCAGGCGGACGAGAAGAACGAGGGCCAAGGTGATGATCGATATGAAAACACCGGAGATGCGGTTCTTGAATACGAGCGCGCCAAGCAATCCCGCCACCACAACAGGAACCACGATCCCCATTGCCACACCGAACCATTCGTACTGGAACGGTATCCAGAGATAGGAGCCGGGCGTGATGCAGCAGAGCTCGATCGGCGCATCGGGCTCCGCGTTCCAAAGCATGAAATCGGGGATTGGTTTGTCCGAACCCTGTGCAAGGCTCGTCGGGCTCATCAGCTTCAGGGACATCGCCATCATGTAGGCACCGAGCCCGAAGAAGAGCCCCTGCCCCAGATTCAGGACACCCGCATAGCCCCAGGTCAAAGCAATCGAGAGTCCGAGCATGCCATAGACCAAGTACTTGGATGCGCGATTGAGTCCGAAATCGTCCGTGAAAAAGGGAACGGCAAACAGCGACAGAATGAACAGAGCGTATGCGGCGAGCTGCAGTTTTCTTTTCAACCCCATCTCAGCGCCCTTTGAAGGAGAAGAGCCCTTTGGGCCTGAGAACG
>JAKSCF010000084.1 GCA_022360735.1 Clostridia bacterium | reverse complement strand
TATGGCCAATACGTCCGATACAACAAATACGCCATCCGGTTTGTTGTCTAATGTTAATAAATGCTTCATTCCCTTTTGACCTGCTTCAAAATTCAAATCACCATTTATTACCAGCTCTTCTTTATACTCTATCCCAGCTTCTTCAAGTGCTTTCTTGTATCCTAACTTTCTTTGTCTGGCATATAAAAATTTATCGCATGAACTAATCATGGCTATATTTTTCCTGCCCATGGAAATCAAGTGCTTTACTGCTCTGTACCCTGCTAAAAAGTTATCAATGGTAACATAAGGTATGTTCAATTCTTCCGTATATTCACAGCACTGTATAATGGGGTAATTCATATATACTTCTTTCAGCGTGTTGATATCCAATGTTGGGTCCAAAGAAATCAAACCATCTGCCAGCTTATGCTTTAATAAATCAATAAAGGTTCGCTCTCTTTCTGCATCAGAGTCGGTTTGGCATAACAATACATTGTATCCAAATTTATTGGCTACATCTTTAATCCCATCCATAATTTCAATATAAAAAAGGTTTGTAATGCTAGGCAGTAACGCTAAAATCATCCTGCTTTCTGATCTTCTTAAATTTCTACCCAGCATATTGGGTTCATAGTTGAGTTTTTTGATAGCTGCTTCAACCTTAACTCTAGTCTTTTCTCTTACTGAGCTGCTATTATTTAGAACTCTTGAGACTGTAGCTACTGATACATTAGCTTCTTTTGCAACTTCTTCGATATTTGCCATCATGTCACTCCTTAAATTAATATAAATATACACAATGATGTAATGGATTACATTTTTATGCTTTTTTTATTACATATACTGAGTTATTTCAACATTTTATAAAATGTAATGGATTACATTTTGATTATAATTTATTCCATTATTATTGTCAATATGTTGTATCTAAAATGAAAAAAGATATAAACTTTGATGATTCATCAATTGTTCATATCTCTTAATAATTCTGCTATGTTTTGATACCTCATCCGAGGATTTTGTTGCGTACATCTTTCAATGATAAAAGATATTTTTTTAGACAAGCGACAATGGTTTTCAAGCACCGGTGAATGACGCTTAAAACCTGTCAGCATATAAAACATGATCTTACCTAAGCTAAAAATATCGGTTGTTGGATGAATTTCCCCACCTTCATAAAGCTCCGGAGCTGCATATCCAATAGTCCCTAAACAAAAGGTTGATACGCCTCCTTTTTCTTTAGCTGACTCAAAGTCTATCAACTTAATACATTCATTTGACGATATAATAATATTAGACGGCTTTAAATCATTATAAATAATCGGATTAGGTTGTAAGCCATGCAAATAATCCAGTATATCTGCAATTTTTTGAATGTATTCCAAAGCTTTTTCCTCATGAATTTTTTTCTTTTCTCGAATTATTTCCTCTAATGTATTTCCCTCAAAATATTCCTCAACTATGTAAACGTCATTTTCGATTTCAAAACAATCCACTATTTTAGGAATACATGAATGATTTAGCCTTATTAATATATTCACTTCATTTTGCATTCTATTTTCATTTTTATTATGCCATCTTTTTATCACCCACAATGTATTCAACTTAATGTGACGTGCCAGATAAACATTAGTCCTTATATTATTGGCTAAATTCCCAATAACTTCATAGCGTTGATTTAGAATTTGGCCCTTCATCACTCACCTTTTTCCTTTTCTTTATCCAATTATTGGAAACCCAACCATCTAAACCTAAAGCGATTAAACATAATCCTATTTTTTGGTTCATTTCCAGTCCGCTGATTAGCATTAAAAAGCCTAAAAATAATAATACAATGCCTTGGAACAATAGAAAATATATTTTATTATTCATATGTTGTTTTCCTAGATTGATCCATTTACTTTTCTTAATATCGTTAGCTTCTACTCTAATGCTATCAGATACAGCCATTGTATTGATTTCTTGAGACTCTATCATCATACTTCTAATATGATCTAAATTGACATCCTTAGACGATAAAGTTGTCAACACCTGTTTTTTAAACTCTTTTTCATTTCCATCCAAATACTTCCCAACCAATTCCATCATTAAGCTTTTTATTTGATTTAAAAAGTCATCTTCTCTTTTGCTTGGCAGATAAATAAAACAAGGCTGCTTGTCCTTTTTATAAAAGATTGCTTTAGGATGCAAAACAAAGCATTCAGGAAATAGCAACAATCTTTCAGTTTGTTTTATCACTTCAAATATACTAAAAAAAAGATTGATCAAATCTTTTTTACTTAACTTTTTTTCTTGTATAATGGTGTCCAGAGCAGTCATATTGGACAAATTATAATAAATTCGACTGCCTTTGTCACTGGATAATATGCTCATTTCCATTAAATTATGATATGGATTATGATCTATCATTTCCTTTTGATATTCTATTATATCCACATTGTATGGGAGTTCAATGCAACATTTTTTTTGTCCGTTTATATCTATGATTTGTAGTGTTCCATAGCCTAAATCGACTTTTTCAGTATCCTGTTCATATTCAAAACGATACTTGATTTTAGAAAATTCAATCAAGCTATATTGGCTTAATTGATACTTTTTATACGGCTCCAGCTCAGTACCATTTATTTTGGTTCCATTTTTTGAATTCAAATCAACCATATAAAATTGATTTTCTTCATTGATAATGTGTGCATGCTCCCTGCTGATAATTGGATCTTCTATATATAGCCCTTCATTATTTTTTATAGGTATTCTTCCTATAGAAAATCCTGTCGAACAATCCATCCTAATACGTTTGCCATCATATAAGTTTACCAAACACCCTTTTAATTCATTGCTATCCATTGTTGTCCCCCATATTTTTTATCTAGTGCTTATACAATACTATAAAACTTTGCAATTGAATGTAGATGTATAAATAACCATATACCCTACTTGATACAGATTTTGCAGGGTCTATACCCTTTATCTATAGCCTCCTGAAGTTCAAGCCCCACAATATGTTCTTGGACCAAAATACACGCTTCTGAATGAAAATGTGTACCACTCTTTCTAAATATATATACTTTAGAACCCAGGCTTAATGAACTGGCATCACAAATCTTACAAGGTCCATATTTTGTCATCAGTCCTTGAGTTAGCAAACAAGGAGAATGAGCATCGGAAATGATATAACAGCTTTCTTTATGATACTTTTCACCTGAATGAGGAAAAACATACACTAAGGTACCTGCATTTTCATTTGACATATCATCAAAAGACATAGGGTCGGCCGGCCTTTCGGTTCCTACCCAACCTCTTACAATCACCCTCTGTATTAAGTCATAATCATCTGTAAATCTCATTTTAAAAGGAAGATCAACTTTACATAAAACAACAGCTTCAATCAAATGATCTGAATTCACATTATACTTGATATGATTTTCATGATTTTTTTCATAAATCCCATTAAATAAATATTTATAATGCAGCATCTGAGGCATTTGATTCATATGTAAATTTTTAAATTTCCCATTCATACGATCCTTAATATTAGACATTAAAGCATCCTGTTGATTTTCCAGCTTGAAATTGGAATAAGCTTCAACACCTTGTTTGGATACTTCATCTGCTAATATATGCTGCATATATTCTTGCACATAAAAAACTTTCATGATAAAACCAATGGACAGAACAGCAATAATAAAAACAGGAAGAAAAATAGCCGCCTCCACCATTACCGAACCTTTTGTATTTCTCAATCCTCCATCCCCCAATACTAATAGCTGTGCTGCACTTGAACATCAATGTCTTTTCTACCCAAAGTTTCATTTTGTATATATTCCGGCATCCATTGAAACTTTAAAAAAATATGCTTAATGGAGCTCTCAGCTTTGACTTTACACCCGCCAAAATAATACCTAGTCTCAAAATCTTTATAATGCCGGCCTTTCATATTGAGCTGAATCAAATCTAAAGTTCTATATAACGTATCTTCTTTTTTTCTAAACAAAAGAAATAATCTAAGATAGTCTTCATAGTCTAACTTATTTATATCAAGCTGCTTTCCTTCATCTTTGTCATCTTTGTTTTTCTTCTTATCAAAATGAATTTTTCCCTGATTATTTTTAACATTTTTATTGCTTGAAAAAACAGCATCTAAAGATAGTCTCCAGTCCTCTTTTGTTTTCATAAATGCAACTTCTTCACCCTCTAATAATTCATCTAAATCCAGCTTAGATTCTGCGGCAGCCCATGCAGATGTGATCAAAAGCTGTGCAAAAAAAGGACTAATTGTTGTCAATGGCAGCGCAGCTTTCAATACCTGCTGTCTCTTTACAGGGTCACTATAAATATGTACCATATTCATTCCTACTCGAAGTAAAAAAAGATCCGATTGAAATCTTGTGAAATTCTTTTTTTCACTGTATTCCCCATAAAGTATGTATTCCACTTCATGTTCAAAAAAACTTTCAGCATTGATATTTTCATTGGTATGATGCTTAAAGAATGATAAAACGTACTCGTTTAAATACAATTTATTTTTTATATGGTTCCAAGACATTTGATGAATGTTTAATCCATCTACAATTCCTGTATCCATAATAGGTTGTGACTCTATACCATGTATATGAGTAGGAAGACGTTCATAAATGAAATGATTTTTTAATTGTCTACCATTTATGCCGGCAACAGGCTCATACAGTTCCTCTTTATGATCATATTGTTCTTCAAGATTCTCTATTTCAAAATAACTTTCAGCATTTTGAACATCCCATTCAAACTGACCCGTAGAAAAAGGCTCAACAAGAAAATCACTATCATACTGTCGCAATAACTGTCTCCATTCTGAATCATAATTTTCTTTTTCACGTTGATAGATGTTATTGGAATGAATTGTATTTTTCAGTTCTTTTAAAAAAACTTTTATATTAAAATTGTCATCAATGTATCTCCCATGATTATAGGCCTTTTCTTCCAATGACCGGATTACTGATTCGTCTATATACGCATTTAAGAACCGGTCTAAAGCCTTTTTATTTTGAGTAATCTTTCTCTGAGCATCATAAAGGCCGGTTCCGTATTCAAAATTCACCATTGTACTTATGGTCGCCATATCTTTTTTTATGGTTTCTTTCAGCTCCGATACTATTTTATTGTCACTTTCATCTAAGTATCCATTGACTTCATCAACAAGTTCTTGAATATGCTTTCCGGTTAAGATCAATTCATTGATTGCCTCTAACGCTTCATTACATGCATCTTGACGGTTTTTATAGAAATCAACATATGCTTGAATGTCTTGACTTTCTATATCATTAAAATAGTCTTCTTTCTTTTCATTTATATCGTCCAGCCACTGAATGTATTGAAGCCTCTGCTCTTCGTTTGACTCATCTGCTGTACTTTCCAGGTTGGATAAACGTCTAAAAATTGTCCTTTCTGCACTCCTCAGCCCTTTTAAAGAACATCGGTTATACACATATTCATCAAAATCATCTATATAGTTTTGATTGATATTTTCTAATTCCTTCGGAGAAAATAAATTATTTTTCAACCTTACTTTATATCCATCTTTTAATAAACCAAATAAGTTTTTGACGTAGCTTTCTTTCCCATCTTGGCCCATAACAATGGACAAACTTTTTACGCTTTTTGAATAGCTTCTGAAATTTTTTCCTTTATCATAATACCAGCCATCACTGTATTTTCTTATGCGATTTAATACGTCGTCTAAATCCTCCAACGCTTTATAGACCACAGCAGCTTTTTCCATTAATATGAGTCCATTTGCAGCTTTCTCCATCTGCTCTACGTTTTTCGTAAAATCACCTAACGCTCCTAATACAGCACGGTAACGCATATATTCCACGATTTGATTTTCAAATATTTTTAAATTATTGAGAGACAAATCATCTGTATTGACCTGAATCCCTTTTAATTTAAAATCATAAAAATCCATATTATTTTGGTTTTCTTCTAAACCTAATGATGGGCGCATCATTCTATTCATGTACGCCGATATTTTTTCTTCCATCTCTTCTTCTGTTAATTCGGTAGCAAACAAACCATATTCATTCTTTAAATTCCGGTCATATTCGGATAGAATAGAACGTACCGCAATATCTGCAGCTCTCTCAATATGTACTCGACCGGTATTGATGCAAGCCGCATCTACCAAAACCCCTGCAAGGATAATAAAACTCAGAAAAATAAGGGTTAGGTATATCGAAACGGAACCTCTGTTGTTCAAACACTTCAACATCATATGATTAATCCAATTCCATACTTTCATATCTTTTTTTTGCCTCTTCAAAGACGTTTTCAAATGCTGAATAAGCTGCATCTTCTAACAAATCAATATTTCGGATATATTCAGCTTCATCATGAATATAAAACTCATCTAAACGCGGTAAGCCTACTAAATTTTTCCCAAGTTGATTGATCATTGGGCTTTTATGCTTTTCTTTGTATGCCATAACAATTTTCGAAAAACCTAATTGATGGCTAACATGGGCTTCTACATCTGCACATGAAACATTAAAACGCTTTATCCAATGATTCATCAGTAATGTTTCTATATTCCTTTCCTTGTTGGTATAAGGATATAAAGTGGCTTCTATTTGCCAAGCATGTTCACTTTCAATGGTTTCTGAGTAGTAGCGGCTTCCTTTTTCACAAGTGATATGCACGGCTGATTGCAGAGACGTCGTATTATATAAATTAAACAGTATATAAATCACTCCAACAAGAACCAAAGTAACAATGGGCATGATTATAGCAGCCTCCACTAGTACGACCCCTCGGTTATTTAATTTCCTTTTAATTAACTTCAAAACTGTCTGCATTGAGTTGATCAAAAATATCCTTAATAAAACTGCCAATAGAATCTTTGAATATTATCCCTACACCAATTGCAATTGCTATTAATATAGCCACTTGCACCATTTCCATGCCTTTTTCGTTTTTTATTGAATCTCTTATCCTTTTTAACATATTGCACCCTTCCTTTTATCAATCATTTTTTATCTTTACATTTCCATGAATGCCGGCGTCATAATGATGATAATTAACACCAGCAATAAAATGACCAGTGGAAATGTTAGTTTTGTCTCAGCTAGTCGACCTAAGATTTCTGCCTTATGCTTACGATTTTCCCATGATTGGGCTGCTTCCAGTTCCAACTTTTGAACCAACGAACTCCCCAAATGGATGTTTTCTCTTACAATAGAAACAAATCGCATCATCTCTTTCACACCGCATCGTTGAGCAAAGCACCTTAACTCTTCCGATAAGGAAGCATGACTTTCCTGAACATTTCTTATAACCATAGACAACTCCTCATATAATGGCTTATGTTTACCATATCTTTTATAATCTTCCGTAATGATTTCTAATGCCGATTCTACAATTAATCCTGCATTAAGGAGCAAAACCAGTTTGTTGATAAATTCCGGAAAGTCTCTTTCGATGTCTTCTTTTTTCTTTTTAATCTCCTTATCCAATCCTTTATATTGAGTTGTTATTAGAAAGAATAATAAAGAGATTAAGCTCACCACAATTACACCGTTGATATTTTGTTTTGGCTTCAACCATTGAATTTGGATATCCTCTATCTGACTTGGCAGTACAACCATACTGCCTTCTGCCCCGCTGGCTATATTGCTTAATAATTCTTCTATCCTGACATGCATTTTTTCTTCTATCGATGCGTATTGGAAAAAGGGTACTACCCTTAATTTTACCTCATAGCTTTGGTTGTTCTCATCTAAAGTCAGTTCTGCCTTTAAAACCACTTCAACCGGCTGATGGATATTAAGCCCATCGACCTTTCCCGTTGTATCTACCAAGTCCAAATCATTGGAATACCATTGAATTTTCACCTGGGATATTGGGTCATAGGTATATAGATTTAAAGGCTTGTAAACATGCTGCAAGTCCGTATTCTCACCTGCAATATTTTCGCTGATTCTCTTTTTTGTCTCTTCAAGCTTTATATTGACTGCTTCTTTCGAAAGTTTCTTTTCCTTTATATT
>JAKSCF010000506.1 GCA_022360735.1 Clostridia bacterium | reverse complement strand
ATAGTAGAAAATGGTTCAACAAAGAAAGTAGATATTTTGGAACTTAAAGAACAAGCACAGGGAGAAGGCATGAAGGGGATATCCACAAGATTTATCATGAAAACTTTAGATATTGCAATGGCAGAATCCGAACATAAATGTATTAATCCAATAATAGTACTTGAAACGTTAATCAATTCGGTTAAAGAATTAGCCATAACAGATGATGAAAAGAAACAATATTTAAACTTTTTACAAGATACCATCAAAAAAGAATATCATAAGTTATTGGAAGAGGAAGTTTCTAAGGCATTTATTCATGGATATAAAGAACAAGCAGAGGATTTGTTTAATAACTACTTAGATCATGCAGAAGCTTTTGTTAACAAAGTTAAAATTAAAGATGCCAATACAGGAGAAGAATTGGAGGCCGATGAAAAATTCCTGCGTTCTATAGAAGAACAAATAGGCATTACTTCATCATCAGCAAAGGGATTTAGGCAAGATGTTACGGCATATATGCTTTATACGATGCGAAATGGAGGCAAGATAGATTATACGTGTTATCAACCTTTAAAAGAAGCCATTGATAAAAAGTTAACAGCATCTGTTAAAGAATTGAGTAGAGTCATTACGTTAAGTAAAGTCAGAGATAAAGAGCAAAACAAGAAATTTAATGCAATGGTTGAGGAACTTAAAAAGAATGGTTATTGCGATCATTGCTGCAATGTTATTTTGAAATATGCAGCAAACAACCTTTGGAAGGATTAGGACATTTAGAATAATGAAACAATGATTTGAAGGGTAGTACACTACAATGTGTCTGCCCTCGTGTTTTATAACGTATAGGGAATTTTAGTGTTTGCTTAGGAGTGGGAATATGGCTATATTTAGAGAATTTGATAGTTTGGGAAGAGATCGAGCCGGTGAGGATAAAAGAAGACATAGAGAATTGGTAGAAGATGCAATCAAAAAAAATATTGGAGATATCATTGCTGAAGAAAGTATAATCGGACAAAACAAAAATAAAAAAGTCAAAATTCCAATAAAGGGTATTAAAGAGTATCAGTTTATATATGGCAAGAATAAATCAGGGACAGGATCCGGAACAGGAGAAGAAAAACGAGGCGATAAGGTTGGCAGTGATGATATGCAAGAGCAGGATGGTACAGGGCAAGCGGGAAATCAAGAAGGAGAAGATATTTATGAAATCGAAGTTACCATTGAAGAGCTCATCAATTATTTGTTTAAAGATTTAGATTTACCTTATATGGATCGAAAGAAATTCAGCGAAATAGAATCGGAGAAAACTTCCAAGAGATTGGGTTACCAAAGAAAAGGGATTCAACCGCGTTTAGCAAAAAAAAGATCTATGATTGAAAGAATCAAAAGAAAAAAAGCTTATGAGAGAAATAAACAGCATGATGCCGGTAATCCGGATGAAGAGAAAAAGCGGTTTCCCTTTAAAGAAGATGATTTGCGGTATTATCGATTAAGAGAAGATGTACGAAGAGAGTCCAATGCAGTTATTATTTGTATTATGGATACCTCCGGTTCTATGGATATGACAAAGAAGTATCTTGCGAGAAGTTTTTATTTTCTTCTATATCAATTTATTAAACTAAAATATGTTAATGTGGATATTGTTTTTGTTGCACATACGACAGTAGCCAAAGAAGTCAATGAAAAGGATTTTTTTCATAGAGGGGAATCGGGGGGAACGTATATTAGCAGCGGGTATGCGAAAGCGTTGGAAATTATTGAAGAAAGATATAGTCCTGAAATATGGAACATATATGCATTTCACTGCAGTGACGGCGATAATTGGACAGAAGACAATGCAAGAGCTATTGAACTTGCCAATGAACTATGTAAGACATGTAATCTTTTTGGATATGGAGAGATTAAGGCAGGGGGGTATACGTCTCCCAGTAATATACGAAATCAATTACAATCGAAAGTAAAGTATTCAAATTTTTCAATTGCAACGATATCGAAAAAGGAGGATATTATTCCAGCTCTCACAAAACTATTGGAAAAAGAGTCCATGGAATAATGTATGATTTATGATGTATACAGTAGAGCAATTAGAAAGTTGGAATGATAGGATAGAGCGTATTGTTAAAGAACAAGGATTAAATTATTATCCACAAGAATTTGAACTCTGTAGTTATGAAGATATGCTTTGCTATGAAGCTTATGTTGGGATGCCTTCACATTATCCCCATTGGAGCTATGGAAAAGCCTATGAGAAACAAAAAATGCTTTATAAATATAATTTAACAGGATTGCCTTATGAAATGGTCATCAACTCGAACCCATGTATTGCGTACCTTATGAGAGATAATACACTCTTACTGCAGATTTTAACCATTGCCCATGTATTTGGGCACAATGATTTCTTTAAAAATAACCGATTGTTTGTAGAAGGCACTAATGCAGGTTCTACAATTGAAATGTTCAAAAACCATGCAAATAGGATTAGAAACTATATTCAGGATCCAACTATAGGATATGAACGCGTTGAACGTATTTTAAATGCTGCTCATGCGTTAAGATTTCAGACTACAAGAGTAATAGGTCAGAAAACAATTTCAGAAGATGAAAAAAAGAAAAGAATAATTGAAAAATATTATGAGGAGACAAAGATTGACAGTGTATTGGACAATAAAAAGGAAGTGCCGTTTCCGGACCTAAATAGATTACCATTAGAGCCCACAGAAGATGTCATGATGTTTATTGCTGAGTATGGAAAGCTGGATGCATGGGAGAAGGATGTTATAGAAATTGTAATGGAAGAAACAAAGTATTTTATTCCTCAGATAGAGACTAAAGTGATGAATGAAGGATGGGCAAGCAGGTGGCATTATAAGATTTTAAATGAATTGGAATTACCGCAAGACTTTCATTTAGAATTCTTAAACAGACATAATCAAGTTATCAGACCGTTTTTAGGGAATATTAATCCTTATTTTTTAGGTTTTAAAATATTTGAAGATATTGAGAAAAAATATGGAAAAGATAAAATTTTTGAAGTCCGTGAATTGGAAAGAGATGAGTCCTTTATTCGAAGATATCTTACAGAAGAGTTGTGCAAGGATCTCCATTTATTTCAATATGGCAAAATAATACCGGGACCGGATTATGTTATCACTGAAGTAGCCGATAAGGATGGATGGAAGATCATTCGAGACTCTCTTGCCAACAGCATAGGTATGAACGCAATTCCTTGTATAAAAGTAATAGAGGTGTCACAAAAAGATCATTCCCTTACGCTGATGCATGAATATGATGGCAGGGAGTTAAATTTATCGTATGCCTATGAATCCTTAAAATATCTTTCTACCCTTTGGGGAGGCAAAGTGTATTTAAAAACGGTAGTAGGTAAAGAGAAGAAGTTAATTATATGCAACGAAGATCGAAAAATATCCATAAAGTCACAACAACTTAAAAGGTAATAAAAATATGCTGCCTATTAGGTAGCGATTGCATTCAATTGTGAAATGTTTTGTCTTAGCATTAAAATAAGAATGTACTTGAATCACTTATGTAATTTCCTGAGTTATTTATCACTAATAAATATAAAAAAACGGATAAAAGTGCTATAATAATTGGGAATGTTATAAATAAATACAACATATATTATTAAATTACTACAAAATAGTATATAATAAATGCGAACTATTAAAAATATTTTCTAATTATGATGAATTGGCGTTAAAATTGTAATTTGATTTAACTTAAAACATATATTTAATAATTGAAGATAACTTGAATGTTAGTTTTTTTATGGTGGTAAATATACATAATACATGAGGGCAATGTATTGATAGTCTATTTAAAAACTGTTATTATTCAGAGGTAAGCGTAGCTGGTAACCTGTGTTCCTATACAGGTTACCAGCTATGTAAGATAATGCAATACTAAGAAAATCCTTCATAATTTTCATAAGAAAACAAATAGTGAATAAGAGGGAAAATTAAGCAGAAATACAGCGGTGTATATTGTATACAAGGTATTGATTTTTTAGACCCATCATGGTATTCTAATATCTGCTAAAGAAAAATTTAGAAAAAGACTTTTTGTCCTATGTATTATAAAATAAATCTTAGTAATAAGATTTTTAGATAAAAAACCTCTATTTTCAGTCACTTTTTTTGGCATAGATATTGCGCTAATAAACTGAGTCAACTTATTATGAATCGTTATAATTTTCCAGCTACCTAATGGAATTATATATTAATTATTAGTTTGTGTAAGGAGTGATAAAATGGAATTGCGGACTTTTAAAGGTGGCATTCATCCACCTCATAGCAAAAGCTTTACAGAAGCAAAGCCCGTTGAAAAAGCTGAAGAGCCTAAAATTGTAAATATCCCTCTCCAGCAGCATATCGGTGCTCCGTGCCAGCCAGTTGTTGAAGTAGGTGACAATGTTAAGGTTGGTCAAGTAATTGGTAATACAGAGGCGTTTGTTTCTGCACCCATACACAGCAGTGTTTCCGGCGAAGTTAAAGGAATAAAACAAATGCTTACGCCTACAGGACAAGCTGTATGTATTACTATCGAATCAGATGGTAAAGGTGAAATTCACGAGAGTGTTCAACCAAAACCTGATATCGAGACACTTTCAAAAGAAGAAATCATAAAGGTTATAAGAGAAGCAGGAATAACTGGAATGGGAGGAGCATCTTTTCCAACGCATGTTAAGTTGTCTCCACCACCTGACAAAGAAATAGATACAGTTATTTTAAATGGAGCTGAATGTGAACCTTATTTGACAGCTGACGATAGACTAATGCTTGAAAATCCGGGACAAGTGGTATATGGATTAAAAGCAATTATGAAAGCTGTAGAGGTTAAGCAAGGATATATTGGTATAGAATCTAATAAACCTGATGCAATAAAATCCATGCAAGAAGCCGTAAAGGATGAACCAGGCATAGAAGTTGTGCCATTACAGGTAAAGTACCCGCAAGGTGCGGAAAAACAACTGATTTATGCATGTACAAAAAGAGAAGTACCATCGGGTAAATTACCTATGGAAGTAAAAGTAGTGGTGAATAATGTTGGGACAGCAGCGGCAATTGGTGAAGCGTTTCAGACAGGAATGCCGTTAGTTGAAAGAATCACTTCTGTTACCGGATCAGCAGTAAAGGAACAAAAGAATTTAAGGATTAAAATAGGAACATCTTTTAAAGAGATTATAGAACAATGTGGCGGATATAATGGAGAAGTAGGCAAGTTGATTATGGGTGGTCCTATGATGGGGCTTGCTCAATTTACTGATGAAATCCCCTGTGTTAAAGGTACTTCAGGAATTTTAGTACTCTCAGAAGAAGATGCGAGACTTCCTGAGCCGGTCAACTGTATAAGATGTGCTAAGTGCGTTAGTATATGCCCAATTGGGTTGATGCCTGTTTATCTTAGTGCATATGCCCTAAAAGATATGTATGAGAATGCAGAACAAATTAATGCTTTAGACTGTATTGAATGTGGTTCATGCTCATTTGTTTGTCCTTCTAAAAGGCCGCTTTTAGAAACCATTAGAGCAGCAAAAAGTGAAATCAATGCAAGAAAAAGAAAGCAACAACAAAAGTAGAGGGGGTTAAGAAAATGGATAAAAAAATGATTGTATCATCGTCACCTCATATCAGGTCTTATGAATCAGTAGATAATGTAATGAGAGATGTGGTTATCGCCCTAATTCCTGCTATTCTTGCTAGTATTTACTTTTTTAGATTAGGCGCGGTTAAGATACTCGTTTTCGCTGTAGTATCTGCAGTTATAACAGAAGCAGTCTGTCAAAAATTAATGAAGAGACATGTAACGATAAATGATTGGAGTGCAGTGGTTACCGGAATATTATTGGCTTTGAATATACCGGCTACAGCATCTTGGTGGATTCCGGTTATTGGTTCTATGTTCGCAATTATTATTGTTAAACAAATATTTGGAGGATTGGGACATAATTTTATGAACCCTGCCCTTGCAGGACGTGCTATGCTTATAGCATCGTGGCCGGTACAAATGACCAATTGGGTTGCTCCGGGACCGGATGCGGTGAGCACAGTTACACCTTTAGCGATATTAGGGGGAGAAGACCCAAGTATTGTTTTGCCGTCATTGACGGATTTGATAATCGGTAATATTGGTGGATGTATTGGAGAAACATCAGCTGCTTTCTTAATCCTTGGTGGTGTAT
>JAKSCF010000373.1 GCA_022360735.1 Clostridia bacterium | reverse complement strand
GACCTTTATTCTCTTTGTATTGATACAAATTTAAAATAATAGTACAAAAAATTATACTAATGAAAATCCATCTTTGTTTCATCTAAAATCGGCTATAAAACCTTCCCTCCTTTATTATAAAATCAAAACTTATTATACCATTTTATCCATAATTTGTCCATACGTTGGAGCACCTCATAAGAATGAGGTGCTTTTTATATTGTATGACATATAGTGTGTATTTCTTTAAAATAAATGATAATGAGTATCATTATTGACATAGGGAACGGTTTGATATATACTCAAGAAAAGAAGTAATATTTTGGTATAGATGTTTAAAGTAGATAAAAACAGTACAATGATTAAGGTCTCAAAATAAATGATAAGGAGTGATGATTTTGAATTCACAATTAAATGAAAAAGATAAACAAAAACAAATGATACTTTCGGAAAATCTATGGAAGGTCATGTATAAGATTTCATGGCCGGCTATCATTGCCATGGTATTATATGGACTTAATACTGTATTTGATGCTATTTTTGTAGGGCGTTTCGTCGGAGAAAGCGCATTGGCAGGCGTTTCTCTCGCCTATCCGTTATCCCAGATAACCCTTGGATTCGGCTCACTAATTGGTGTTGGGGCAGGGTCTGCTCTCAGTATTGCGTTGGGTGCAAACGATGAAGATACTCAAAAAAAATTAATGGGAAATGTTAATTATCTATCTATAGTTATTACTATTTTCTATGTAATATTGGCCTATCTATTAACAACACCACTGGTTAAAGTTATGGGTGGCGTAGGTGAACCCCTAGAATTAGGTGCAGCTTATTTTCGAATAACAGTTTTGGGATCATTGTTTTGGATTCACGGTTTGGCAGAAAATATGGTTGTTCGTGCAGAAGGTAAAATGAAATCTGCGGCTGTGATGATGGGCATAGGGCTAATCGTTAACATTATAGCCAACTATATCTTAATAGTCATTATGGATATGGGAGTTGCAGGTGCAGCCTGGGGAACTAACCTGGGTATGTTGGTGTATACGATTTCCGGACTTATTTACTTTGCAAAAGGAAAGGCTTCTTTTGAAGCACACCCCTTTAAGATTTCAAGAGATAAAAAAATCATAAAATCCATTACTTCAATGGGAATGCCTTCATTAATTATGACCGTAATGACCCTTATACAAGGAATCGTCGTTTTTAATGCTTTATCCAGATATGGGACGGTGTATGATTTAGCACTTTACGGTGCCATTTTTAGGATTTTCATGCTGTTGCTGACACCAATATTTGGGCTTATGAGAGCATTGCAACCGGTTATAGGGATTAACTTTGGCGCTAAAAATAATCAGCGGGTTATCACTAGTTTTAAGATATTTGCTGTAGGCGGTACACTCATGATGCTGCCGTTTTGGTTAATTATTATAGGAATGCCTGAAACGATTTTGGGATTAATGTTTCCAAATAAAATATTTGAAGCCGCAAGTTTATCCTATTTTAGAATCTTTATGGCACTCCTCCCTATTTTGCCTATTATCTTTATGGCGATGACATTTTTCCCTGCCATTAACAAAAGCAGGCCGGCAGCAGTATTTGGGATTGCGCGTCAATTAGTTTTTTATGTACCTGTTATGCTGATATTACCTAGATTGTATGGTGTTCAGTGGGTCTATTATGGCAGCTTTTTGATTGATGTTATTATAACCATTTGGGTATTTTTCATGGTGAGAAAAGAGTTTAAAATTCTTAGAAAAGATATAAACCCTGCATAGCATTTGGACCTGGAGGAGATTATGAAAAAAAAATTAAAAATAATAGGCATAGGCGTCATAGTGATTCTAGTGCTAGCGCCTTTTATATCAGGAGATTTGGAAAAAGAATCGTTAAATTCTGAAACAAGAGGAGAACTGAGCGGAAGTTTCATAGAACTTTCGGATGGTCTTACCCATTATGAATTAAAGGGAGATTCAGAGGCTAAAACCATCGTTTTAGTACACGGCAATGCAGCCCCCCATTTTACATGGGATAATAATATAGATGCATTGGTAGATAAAGGGTTTAGGGTATTGAGATATGATATATATGGCCACGGATATTCAGACCGACCGGAATTAGAAACCTATAATAGAGATTTGTACGATAGACAATTGTCAGAGCTTTTGGAAAAACTTGAAATAGAAGACGCCATTTATTTAATTGGAACGTCTCAGGGGGGGAGTATTTCTGCTTATTTTACAGCTCAGCATGAAGGAAAAGTTGAGAAAATAGCATTTTTGGCACCGATGTTTGACACTTTTGAAGGAAAGATAATGTATTCAGTTATAGGGAGCAAAGGCATTGGAGACTATTTAATGAGTGTTGTGGGAGATAAGATGCTTATCAATCCATCTAGAGTACTCTATTCAGATGAGAAGAAAGAAGAGCTCACTGAAAAATTAATGATGCAGGCAAATTTTAAAGGCAAAAAAAGAGCAGTATTGGCAAATATGAGGGGCGATTCACTGGAAGATGCTACGCCTTATTATGAACAAGTGAAGCAACAAAATATTCCTGTTTTATTAACATGGGGAGAAAATGATAAAAGTATTTCCAAAGAATCCATGGAGAATTTATGTGACTTGATACCACAAACTCAGTATCATTTAATAAAAGACGCATCACACCTTGCGCATTATGAATTCTCAGAAGCAATAAATCCAATACTGATTGATTTTTTTAAGAACTAAAAATTAGATTTAACTTGAGTGATGATGGATAGAAATGGAGCTGACATACTGTGCTTTATAAGTTTAAAAATGCCGAAGATTTTTATACAATTCTAAAGAAAGAATTCGCATTGAAAGAAATCAAAGAAAATAACGTTATCAAATACATTTTGGACGGGAAAAAAGGAAGGGGATATATAGAGCGTAATATATTAAAAAACGGAATAGAAATATGTATTTTTGATATAGTGCTCTATAAAGATTTAAAATTTTCCTGCCAAATAGAAGAACAGTATTTTGAATTTAATAATTTTAGAAATGGCAAAATGGCATATGTGTCAGGGACAGAATGTTATAATTATAATAGTATGACAGAGGAAATTATTTTTTCACAAAACTTGGGGAGTCACAATGAGGTTGAGTTCAAAAAAAACGTTCCATGTAAAAGCATTAATATTATTTTTACAAAAGTATTTATTGATGCCATTGTAAGTACTTATGGTAACGAAGCAGAAACTTTTATTATGAATTTAAACCAATATGCCCAGATCAATAACATTGGAGTCATGGGAAATAAGATGAAATATTTGTTTCTTGAAATATTAAGCTGTAAGCAGCAAGGCTTAGCAAGAAGTATTACTTTAGAAAGCATTGCACTTCAATTAATGGGCGTATTTCTGGAGCTCAGCAAAGAGTGGGATTTTAATCTTGACGATAAAATATATATGAGTGAAAATGATATCACTCAAATTATATATGCATCAAAATTGATTGAAGAACATTTGGTAACACCTTTAAGCATTAGCGAGTTATCAAATCGGATTAATATCAACAGCTATAAATTAAAGGTAGGTTTTAAAAAAATATTTAAAACAACCATGTTTGACTACTTGAGAGAAAAAAGAGTTGAATATGCAGTCCGGCAATTAGAAAATACTGAAAAAAGCATTATGTCAATCGCTCAAGAAGTAGGGTATTCCAACCCCAGTAATTTTGCAAATATATTTAAGAAAAAAATAGGAATAAGTCCAAGCGATTACCGCAGCAGGTATCAAAAATACCTTTAAAGGTTGATAATGATTATCAATAACAGTACAATTTGTTTAGATTGTACTGTTTTTTATTAATAAATATCAAAGGAGGATTTGTGTTTGAAAGATTTATGTCTGCTAAAGGACCAGAGTATTTGCAGAATTGCACAAATACAAGGTGACAAGAAGTTCATTAATAAAGCAGCTTCAATGGGCTTAGTCAATAATATACAATTAAAAGTATTGCAAAATAGCGGTAAGCTGCCATTAATTCTATATGCCAGTGATACCATGATTGCTCTAAACAGAAAAGAAGCTTGTAATATACTGGTTGAGGAGGTATCTTAAATGAATGGTATTGCAATCAGTCAAAACGCAGCAAACATAGGACTCGCCGGTCAGCCAAATACCGGCAAGTCAACGTTATTCAACAAGTTGACAAAGTCCAAACAGCATGTAGGAAATTGGCCGGGTAAAACAATAGAAAAAAAAGAAGGTTTATTTTCATATAATAATCGAAATTATAACATTGTAGATTTACCGGGAACATACAGCTTAACAGCTAATTCTGCAGAGGAAATCATCAGTCGAGACTATATTGTATCCAATGATATCGATACCTTAATTGTTATGGTGGATGCTTCTCAGCTCAACAGAAGTATGTATTTATTATCGGAAATCGTTGGAATGAGTATACCCACTATCGTTATACTGAATATGATTGATATAGCTGAACAAAAAGGAAAACACATCAATATCTCACAGCTTGAAAAGTCTTTGGGCGTTCCTATTATTTCTATGATTGCAGCCAAGGGAAAAGGTGTTGCAGATCTTTATGAAGCAATCGATGAAATAGAATATCAAAACACTCTGTTAAAGACAGAAAGCTTTTTTAATCATTATGAGGAGATGTTTGGAGAAGACTTTACACATTTAGTTGAATTGCTGAAAAAGGAGAACTTCGGTAAATACTCTCCGGAATGGGTCTCTGTAAAGCTTTTGGAAAATGACGTGAATATTGTCAATTTGGTTATGCACGCTGTAAAAGACCAATACTTGTCAGAAATCAGTATCATATTGGAAAGAAATAAAGATGGTATGAGTAAATCCGCCCAATGCAAACATCTGTGGATTGGGAGCAACTTAAAAAATGCAGTTAATGAAAAAGATACCATGAATAATTTCAAAAGAGGCACTTTTGATAAGTTATCTACCCACAAATATCTAGGGATGCCTTTAGGGATATTAATGATATTACTTGGGATAGTAGCAAGTTTCATTGTTGCAATGCCTTTAATGGGGATTATTACAGGTATGGTTCTTCCTATAGTCAGCTTTGGACTTGAAAATCTATTGGTTCAATGGGGAATATTTCCCTGGCTTACTTCTCTGCTTACAGAGGCATTAGTTCCGGGCGCATTTATGGCATTGTTTATGACGATTTTCGTAGGTGCATTTTCCTTAGTATTAGGATTTATGGAAGACATAGGATACATGGCCAGAATTGCCTATATGTTTGATAGAGCTATGAGCAGAGTTGGGTTGCATGGAAAAGCAATCATGCCTTTTATAAGTTGTTTTGGATGCACTCTAGCAGGTATATCAGGATCAAGAGTGATTGATTCATGGCAAAAAAGATTATTAACCATTACATCTTGTATGGTTATTCCTTGTGCAGCTATGTGGGGGGTAATCGGACTATTGACAAGCTTGTTTTTTGGTGCAAATGCTGTTTGGGTCATCATATCTTTGTTTATAGTCTCCATATTGCATATCAAAATGACTACATGGTTTTTCAGTAAAAGG
>JAKSCF010000114.1 GCA_022360735.1 Clostridia bacterium | reverse complement strand
TTGTTGATTTTGTTTTTTATTTCGTGTCATCATAATATTTTTCACCTCTATATATTATTCGACACATTAAAAGAGAATCCTTTTTGAAATTAGATTCTCTTTCTTAAAATTTATTATTTTTGTACTTTTTCGATAACCTCAACCACTATAAATAGTGGTTTTTAATCTTTTATAATTAATGTTATTTTCTTTTATAATTCAGTATTGCTTCTGCTGCTATTAAATCCTCTGGGGTCGTGATTTTTATATTTTCATAATCTCCTTCTAACATTTTTACCTTAACGCCCATGTGTTCCACTAACATGGCGTCATCTGTTCCTAATATTTTCTGGTCAATAGCAAGAAGGTGTGCTGCTCTAATCGTTTCTGTCTTAAATGCTTGCGGTGTTTGCGTGATCCATACATCCTCTCGGTCGGGTGTATAATCTACAAACTTGTCTTTAGTCATAATTTTAATCGTTTCTTTGATGGGAACGCCGGCTGAAACTGCGCCATATGCCATCGCACCTTTTAAACATTTTTCAATAATTCGAGAAGTGACAAGCGGCCTTGCACCGTCATGGATAATGACGATTTCAGTATCCTTATTAATTGCAGAAAGACCATTGTAAACTGATCTTTGTCTTTCATCACCACCACCTATTACTTTAGCTATTTTTTTAAATTTATATTTCTCAAGAATAATTCTTTGACAGAATCCACGCTCATTTTCATTGATAACTAAAATTATTTCATCAATGAGAAGACATTTTTCAAAAACATCTATCGTTTGGGCCATAATTGGCTTATCCTTTAGCATAAGATATTGCTTATTCATGTCCCTTTTCATTCTTGTCCCTTTGCCGGCTGCTAAAATAATAGCTGTATTCATAATCCATCCACTCCCTTGAGGCAATGAATAATTAATAATTAATAATGAATAATTGAGGAATGATTTTCTAACGAAAATCTTCAATAGAATGAAACCAATGAAAATTTTGCTCCGCAAAATTCACCTTAATTATTAATTATTACTTATATATTATTAATTGATTTCATCTGATGCATTTTATTTTTCTGATTGTACAATAGAGATCGTCCTATTGGCTGCCTCTTCTATTGAAAGTTCCGTTACTTCGGGTTCTCTTCTTAATTTAAACTCCACAATACCTTTGGATGCTTTTTTTCCTACCGTAATTCTGATTGGAATACCTACTAGATCTGCATCCTTAAATTTTACACCTGCTCTTTCATCTCTATCATCCAATAATACTTCTACACCAGATTGGGTAAGCTGTTGATATATTTTTTCTGCTGCCTGGGTTTGTTCAACATCTTTTGTTTTTATAATGGTAATCACAGCATGATATGGCGCAACTGCAACCGGCCAAATAATACCATTATCATCATGATGCTGCTCGATAATAGCAGCCATTGTACGAGTAACACCGATACCATAACAACCCATTACCAAATTTTGTTCTTGCATTTTTTCATCTCTATATATGGCACCCATGGCTTTACTGTATTTGGTTCCTAATTTGAAAACCTGACCTACTTCAATGCCTCTGGCTAATTTTATTGAACCATTACATTTGGGACAAGGATAACCTTCATCTATCAGCTTGATATCTTTTACAATATCACTTTTATAGTCTCTATCGTAGTTTACATTTTGAATATGATAGTCAGTCTTATTAGCGCCGGCAGTTAAATTTTTCATATGAACCAATTCGCTGTCTACAATTAGCTTTACGCCTTCAAGACCTATGGGACCTGCAAATCCGGTGGCAGCTTTTGTTACTGCTTGCACCTCTTCATCACCGGCAAATTCCAATAAATGCTCTGGGATAGCTAACGCATTAACAAGCTTGGTTTCATTTAATTCTCTGTCACCTCTTAGAACCGCAGCTACAATCTCATCTCCTGCTTTAAAAAGCAGTGTTTTAATGGTCTTATGGGCAGGAATATCTAAAAATGCCGCTACCTCCTCTATGGTTTTTTTAGCAGGTGTTGGGACTTCTTTAAGTTCCTGCATCTCTTCAGCTGCCGATGGTTTTTCATCTTTACATTCAGCTCTTTCTGACGTTGCAGCAAAATCGCATTGATGGCAGTATGCAATAACACCTTCTCCTACTTCAGATAATGCGGTAAACTCATGAGAACCGCTTCCTCCCATTGCACCTGTATCTGCCTCAACAGGTCTAAAATTCAATTTGCATCTTGTGAATACACGATCATAAGCATCGTACATTTCATCATAGCTTTTATCTAGTCCTTCCCAATCTTTGTCAAAGGAATACGCATCTTTCATGATGAATTCTCGACTTCTCATCAAGCCAAATCTAGGTCTTTTCTCATCTCTATACTTGGTTTGTATCTGATAAAGATTTAATGGCAGTTGTCTATGGGAATTCACCTCATCTCTAATAATATCGGTAAAAATTTCTTCATGTGTAGGTCCAAGGCAGAATTCACGATCATGACGATCTTTTAAGCGAAACATTTCCGGGCCAAAATCATACCATCTTCCTGATTCCTGCCATAATTCTGCCGGTTGAATCGCTGACATAAATATTTCTTGAGCACCCTTGGCGTCCATTTCTTCTCTTACTATTTGCTCTATCTTTTTTAATACTTTGTATCCCATGGGCATAAAACCATACACGCCGGATACAAGCTTCCTTATCATGCCTGCTCTAAGTAATAATTTGTGACTTGGTATTTCAGCTTCGTTAGGGTCTTCTCTCAATGTGTTAAAATGCATTTTAGACATTTTCATAAAGTTAATTCGCTCCTTTTTATTTATTTTGGCGTTGCCTTCCGTAGATATAAAGAAAAAAAAAAAAACATCTTCCATCTA
>JAKSCF010000232.1 GCA_022360735.1 Clostridia bacterium | reverse complement strand
GCGGCATATAGCACTTAAAGATCGGCTAACCAATTTACCTAATAGAAGGTTTATTAAGCAGCAGCTGACATCAGATATTAAGACAGCATCTAAAAATAGTAATAAAGTGGGTATCTTATTCATTGATTTGGATAAATTCAAATTAGTCAATGACACTTTAGGACATAGTATCGGTGATCACCTTCTAAAGAAAGCAGCAATCAGACTAAATAGCGTTGTCATAAAAGAAAATGCCATAGGCCGTCTAGGTGGGGATGAATTCATAGTCGTTTTGAACGATGTAACAGCATTAGAAGAAATAGAGACGGTTGCTAAAAGAATTTTAGACCTTTTCAGAGAGCCTTTCATATTAAGAGAAAAACAAATACATAACACTTGCAGTATTGGAATTTCCATTTTTCCTGAAAACGGTCAAGATGTCGAAACCTTGTTTAAAAATGCAGATATAGCCATGAATATGTCAAAAGAAAAAGGGCGCAATAATTATAGATTTTATACAGATGAAATGAATAAAAAAGCGGAGGAAAATCTTGAGATTGTAGAAAATTTGAGAGAAGCACTGAAAAGAAAAGAATTTGTTATTCATTATCAACCTAAGATTAATATTAAAACCGGAGAAATTACAGGCTTAGAAGCGTTGGTAAGATGGGACCATCCGGACTTAGGGTTAGTTTACCCGGAATATTTTATATCCATTGCAGAAGAAGCTGGTCTCATTAATAAAATAGATGAATTCGTGTTTGAAGTCGTTTGTTTACAAATAAGAAACTGGATCAATAATGGGTTTAGTCCGATTAATATTGCAGTCAATATTTCTCCAACTTTTTTTAACAATATTGAATTTATTACTAAATTAGAAACCATATTAAACCATACAGGGGTTGATGCCTCTTATTTAAGCGTAGAAATAACTGAAACGGCTGCGATGAAAGATACTGGATATGTTCATAATATTTTAAATCGATTAAGAGAAAAGAAGATAGAAATATCTCTTGATGATTTCGGAACAGGGTATTCGTCTTTGAGCTATCTAAAAATATTCCCAATCGATACATTAAAAATTGATCAATTATTTGTAAATGGCATTAATAAAGACAAAAGAGATGAGTCTTTAATTGAAGCTACCATTACCATGGCGAAGGCTTTAGATATAAAAGTTATATCTGAAGGCGTAGAAACTAAGGAACAGTTAAATTATTTAAAAGAAATCGGTTGTGAAGAATTTCAAGGATTTCTATTTAGCAAGCCTGTACCCATTCAAGAAATTGAAGATATGTTAAGTAGAAATTTAAGTTATAAAGTATTTAATGAAAGTGTATGTTAACGATTAAAATACCTTTTATATGTTTTGTGTGATCAATTTTAATTATTGATAGGTAAAAAAACCACCTCAATGACCATAAGGTTGTTGGGTGGTTTTTTAAATATGTTTTGTCCTGTTGACAGCATTTTGGTACTGCTATAAAATGGTAAATAATATAATTAATATGACATAAATATAAGAAAATACATGTAATGATACTATTGATAAGTTCTCCAAGATAATAGAAGATAATGATTTTGGGGAGGCGTAGATCATGGTGTCGTTTTACATATAAAAAATAAAGGAGGTAGCGATATGGAAAAGATGTTCCTACATAAGTTGTTTCAAAGTGCCGAAGACAGCTCTTTTTCTATTGATTACTGGGATGGGTCTACAGAGAATTACGGTAAAGAAAGCCCCGCATTTAAAATTATTTTTAATGATAAGATTTCAAATATAAAGAAATCGAAAGATCTATCCCTCGCTTTAGGAGAAGCTTATATGGATGGTGCTATAGAGGTTGAAGGAGATATTCAGAATGTCATTCAAACCATTTATCAATTTCCTGCTCTAAAGAAGAAAAATTTTAAAGGATTGCAAAAAATTCTTAATAAATCAACATCCCTAAAGAAACAATATCATGATGTTCAGCATCATTATGACCTTGGAAATGATTTTTATCAGCTTTGGCTGGACGATACCATGAGTTATTCCTGTGCATACTTTTGTTCTGAAGAGGATTCTTTAGGTCAGGCTCAGAAGCAGAAAATAGATCATATACTTAAAAAGCTACAACTCCATAAAGGCGAGACATTATTGGATATCGGCAGCGGGTGGGGATGGTTGATTATTCGTGCTGCTCAGCAATATGGTGTAAAAGCATTGGGAATAACCTTGAGCGAGGAACAATATAGCAAAACGAAACAAAGGATTGACGAACTTGGGTTAACCGGTCAAGTAGATGTTAGAATGGTTGATTACCGCGAACTTGCTGACAGCAGTGAAAAATTCGATAAAGTTGTGAGTGTTGGGATGGTTGAGCACGTTGGTAAAACAAATTTGCCTAAATATATGGAAGCGGTAGAGAAGTTGTTAACGCCTAAAGGCATATCCGTATTACACTGCATTACAGGACAAATAGAAGGCCCGGGCAACAAGTGGATTCTAAAATATATATTCCCCGGCGGATACATTCCGTCTATTCGTGAATTAATATGGCTTTTACCTGATTATGACTTTCATTTAATAGATGTGGAAAGTCTCCGGATGCACTATGCTAGGACTTTAGACCATTGGGCTAAAAACTTTGAAGAAAAAATAGAGGCAGTCAGGAAAAAATATGATGAAAGATTTGTACGAATGTGGAGATTATATTTAAACTCCTGCTCAGCGTCATTTAAAAGCACCGGACTGGATATACATCAAATGGTATTTACAAAAGGCCTTAATAATGGGCTGCCATTGACAAGAGAACATATGTATATATAGACTCACAAAAAAACTAAACGCCTGAAACGCATCAATTGATGCGTTTTTTTGTATTCGTTTTTAAAAATATGTATTCGTTCAGCAAGCTATAACTAACAAAAGAGCATTAATGAACACTTGTAGTAAGAACGCACTTTTGATATGTGCGGAAATGCTCAATACCTAAAATAAGTCTCACTATGCATTGAAACAGCTTATATTTTAATCTGGCACTGTTTTTGCTCAAATACATGAATGAAATATTCAATATATTTAAGGAGGGTACTTTTATGGCATTAAAAAGAGAATACGGACAAGAACAG
>JAKSCF010000052.1 GCA_022360735.1 Clostridia bacterium | reverse complement strand
CAGTAACTGTTTCCATTGCGCAGCACGCAGGTGATGGCGAACATGAGCCCATTTACGTTTCATTAAAACAACGGGCAACCCACAGCACATGCCCCCAATTCCTATTGGGACGGCTTTGTCATCGTCCAACACACGCTCCCTTGAAATTAACAAAGGCACCACCTAAATCCCGAGACGCCCAGTAGGAACATCCTATAAGTAGTAATATCAAACACATTTTAGAAATTATAGTGGCTTCAAAAGACCAACAAAATGATTTTGGGATACAAATATTTTCTGAAAAAGAAAACGTGAAGAATTTGACATGTGGCCGAATGGCACAATCTGATTATCTGTATAGAAGAAAATTTGAAGGGACTTCAAAAGTAACTGTGGATGGCAAAACCAATGAAGTTACAGTATATACACCTGAAAAAATAATATCCGTGGAACACCTAATGCCTGAATCAGAAATAGAGTCCTACGTTATTTTTTCAAGAGATGGGCGTCAAACAAGGACTTCTACACCGGGATATTTAAAAATCAATGATAATACGATGGATTATTTACCTATGAATTTGAATCAAGATGTCATTAAAGATATTGCAGGCATATATTACGGCACTAAGATATCAACCATAACAGATACTTTTTATGATGCAGAATATTATCTTAGTAAAAATAAAAAAGTGATGTTGATACTGTTAGATGGATTCAGTTATGCACAATGGATGTATTGCAGTGAAAATGGATATAGTCCTTTTTTATCCGGGACAGGTGAATCTAAGA
The DNA here is from genome assembly GCA_022360735.1 of Clostridia bacterium. Next base: position 4,513 of record JAKSCF010000052.1, on the reverse strand, counting down.
AAGTATTGAGCGCTTATAAGCCTGTAACGAATACCGGAATGGCTACCATGATTACAGGTCAAACACCCAATGTTCATGGCGTTCATGATAGGAGTGTAAGATCCTTAAATTGTGAAAGTATTTTCAACATAGCCATTAAACAGAATAAAAAAGCTTGTCTTGTCGAAGGGGATGTAAAAATTTTAAACACTGAGATTGAACCTATTTTAAATATAGACAGAAATAAAAATGGCCGTATTGATGATGAAATATTGGAATCGGCTCAAGAGCAAATGTCCAATCATGACTTATGCTTTGTACACTTTCACGGTATTGATGACTCAGGTCATACATACGGTCCCTTTGCCCAAGAGACTCTAACCTATATTTCAGAAATAGACCATTATGTAAAAACTTTGGTATCTGAATGGGACGGCGTTGTCATTATTACCGCCGACCACGGTATGCATACTACTGAGGCAGGGGGAAATCATGGCAGCTGTCGATTTGAAGATATGATTGTACCTTATATCGTAATCAACCCAGATAATTCATGATAAAACTTTTAAGCAGTTTCTATAAATAACCTAAAATAGAGTAAAAAATAAAAGAGGGTGAGATGGTGAGTAAAACAAAAATAGTGGTGGGTGTTCTAGGGGTATTAATTCTTGTATTAGCAGTTACTTTAATGCTGAATAAAGAAGGATTAGATCAAAGAAAAGAAATGATGACCAATGCAACCATAAATATTAAAATAGATGGAGAAGAAAACATACTATCCTTTGATGACTTAAAAAAAGCCGGAGAAGAAAAATTTGAAGCGGTGCTGGATACGTCCACTACAGATCCTGTTGTGTATGCTTATACGGGTGTGCAATTGAAAAATGTATTGAAGGATCAAGGCATCAATTTAGAAGGTAAAACCGCGGTTATTTTAACAGCGGTAGATGGCTTTACAGTTGCATATTCTTTAGAGGAAGTATTACTGGAAGGGAATGTATATGTGACTTATGCAAGGGAAGGAGAAAAATTAAAGTCTAAAGAAGATGGCGGCAGGGGGCCCTATCAAACCATAGTAGTGGGAGACCAATTCAGTTCAAGAAGGTGCAAATGGTTGACATCAATAGAGGTACAATAATGAAAGCGGTTGAAATTGCCGGCTTATCTTTTAAATACAAAGAGCAGCCGGAATATATTTTAGATGATATCTCTCTTTCTCTAAATACCGGTGAAATTATAGCTTTGGTTGGAATGAGCGGAAGCGGTAAAAGCACTCTATGCCGATGTATTTGTGGTATTATTCCCCATGTTCAAAATGGACATTTAAAAGGCAATATCAAAGCTTTTGGTATGGACATATTCAATGCTGCTATGCCTGAAATTGCTTCTAATGTGGGTATCGTATTTCAAAATCCCGATACACAGCTTTTTTCACCTACTGTAGAGGATGAATTGGCTTTTGGCCCTGAGAACCTTTGTGTAGACAGAGAAGAGATTGGAAGAAGGATAGATTCGACTTTAGAGCTTGTAGGTATGCGCAAGTATAGATATGCAAATCCTAACCAGCTCTCGGGAGGACAAAAACAGTTAATTGCCATCGCCTCTGTGCTTACCATGAATCCCAAATTATTAATTTGTGATGAAGTCATGTCACAAATTGATAAGGAAGGAAAGACAATGATAAAAGGTGTATTGATGTCTTTGAAAGATCAGGGTAAAACTGTACTGATGATTGATCATGATTTTAATAATCTAGACATTGCAGATGAAATTTATGTTTTAAAAAATCAAAAAATACAAAAATACTTAGGAGATATATAATCTGGGATAAAGGGTGAATTGAATGGAAAAAGCAATAGAACTTAACAACGTCAATTTTTCATATCAAGATAATCATCATATTATTGAAAGCTTATCCTTGGATTTGTACCATGGAGAATTCACAGCCCTTACTGGGAGTAACGGAAGCGGCAAGACAACACTTGGAAAATTGATTATGGGCATTTTAAAGCCCCAAAAAGGTGAGGTTTTAATATTAGGTGAGGATGCTTTGAAAATGACGTTAGGACAAAAAGGACAGAAGATCGGATACTTATTCCAAAATCCTAACAGCCAGCTTTTTGCAACCACCGTTTATGAAGAATTATCTTTCGTAATGGAGATTAAAGGATACAAAAAACAGATGATAGATGAAAAGGTTCATGAGATGCTTAAAACCTTTCAATTAGAGCATCTTAAAGACTCATTTCCTTTTATTTTAAGCGGAGGAGAAAAGCAACGCTTAGCTCTGGCGTCTGTGTTGATGAATCATCCTAAATACTTAATATTAGACGAGCCTACAACCTCTTTGGATATTAAACGAAAAGCAGCATTTTCTCAATGGATACAGCTTTTAAAGCAGCAAAATGTAGGCATGATGGTTATTAGTCATGATGAATCATTTGTTAAGGACCATGCTGACAGAGTATTGCAGCTTGAAGGAGGAAGAATTATATATGACTCTAAGTTCAGGGCTTGATGCCAGAACCAAGCTGGTTATCGTAATGGCTTTATCCAGTTTAAGTATATTGATTACCAATTTAATATGGTTAGCAATCATTTTTTTTGTATCCATGGCGGCTGCATTTATGCTTAACGTGAATTTTTATAAAATCTTAAAAAGACTTAAGAGGATTTTTCATGTTATTCTAATTCTAGTCGTTGTACAAAGCATATTTACTAGAGGTGGTGAACCCATTCTCAGTATTGGGTCCATTACAATTGTTTCTGATTTAGGGCTTCAAATGGCTGGACAATTTGCTTTAAGGGTAGGTATCATTATTTCCTCTGCTACCATTCTAACGACTTCAAGCTATAGAGAAATTGTTCAAGGCCTTGTACAATGGAAAATGCCCTATGAGATTGCATTTATGGTATCTGTTGCCATAAGATTTCTACCCACATTTACAGAAGAATTTAAAGATGCTGTTGTAGCTTTACAGTTAAGAGGCATTGAATTTGAAAAAATACCATTATCAAAAAAAATTAAAGTTTATTCTTACCTGTTTTTTCCGGTGGTTTCTAATGCTGTTCTAAAAGCCCAGGAATTATCAATGGCTATGGAAACTCGGGCATTTAGAGCCTATCCGGTAAGAACCAGCTATATGGTTTTAAAAATGAAGCCTATGGACTATGCAATGATTACCCTAAGCCTGATATTGACGATTTCAGCAATGCTATTGTACTATTATTAGAGGACAGGGGACAGGTTATAGAGAGTAGGGGCGTATGGTATACGCTTATATAAGGGAGAGATAGATATGAGAGTATTTTCGGTATTTGGGATTACTAAATCAGGAAAAACAACCACTATAGAAAATATTATAAAAGAATTATGTAAGAGAAAATATCGTGTTGGATCGGTAAAAGAAATACATTTTGAAGCCTTCGAAATAGATATGGAGGGCACCAATACGGATCGACATAAAAAAGCAGGATCACAGCTTGTGACGGCTCGTGGTGAATATGAAACAGATGTACTCTATCAGAGCAAACTGTCTATGGATGAAATACTAAAGGCATATGACCATGACTTTGTTGTCCTAGAAGGGGTAAGGGATATTAATGCTCCAAAGATTGTTACAGCTCATAATACAGAGGAAATTGAAGAACGGTTAGATAGTTCTGTCTTTGCTATTGCCGGAAAGGTTTCAAATGAGATGCAGGCGTATAAAGGCATTCCTGTTATTAATGCCATAACAGATATTGATGCATTGGTTGACCTGATAGAAGAAAAAGTTTTTGAGAGGCTGCCTGAGTTTCCGGAAGAATGCTGCTCAGCTTGCGGTTATTCTTGTGTAGAATTATGTGAAGCAATATTAAAAGGTAATGCTGAAAGAAAGGACTGCGTCATACACTCTAATCGCACGTGCTTAAAGATTAATGGTCAAAATATACCTATGGTACCTTTTGTAGAAAAAATATTGTGTAATGCTGTTTTAGGTGTTGTCAGTGAGTTAGAAGGATATAAAAAAGATTCAAAAATAGAAATAAGTATAGGTTAAGTCGTATGGAAACATTACCGTTAGAAAGTAAAAAAAACAAAGTTTTTAAAATCCATAAAGAGAACAGCTGCTATATCAGAAAAGATTATGAAGACGAAAACAGAATGGTAAAAGAGTATAAAATACTGAAGCTTATGGCTGAAAATGATGTCAACATACCAACTATTTACAAGCAGGATAAAGATTCCATTTACATGGAGTATATTGAAGGAACACTTTTACTAGATTATTTTATTGAATTAGAAAAGAAGCATGAGAACCATTATGATGAATTTATAAAAAAAGTTGTCAAGGCACATCAAGACATTTACTCAGCGCTGCATACGTTTGAGAAAAATACAATTTTAAAAGATATGAATTTTAGAAACTATTTGGTAAAGGAAGACAAAATCTATCGAATAGATTTTGAAGATTGTGAACCAGGAAAAATAGAAAGCGATATTGGTAAACTAGCAGCTTTTGCTTTAACTTATGATCCTGTGAATACGGTT
>JAKSCF010000054.1 GCA_022360735.1 Clostridia bacterium | reverse complement strand
ATAGTGTAATTTTGCATAGCAAAATCTACACTTCACTGTCCCCTGTAACCTGTCCCCTTGGGAGGAGTGATTCATGAATTGAGCTAATTAATAACTTAAAAAAGCGCCAGGACTGATTTGACAGTTGACGAGGTCAGGGGAGTATCGAAACTTCGGCGGATGCCCCTGCGGCTTTCGGGTCGATAGAGGTTTTACAAAACTATTGAGTAATCAGTAGAACAAAATAAACCTTAACAATGCAAAAACGAGTAAAAAAAATGACATTTATTATAGGAGGTTTTTGCATGTGCGGAATTGTCGGCTATATAGGTAATCAGAATGCACAAAATGTAATTTTAAGCGGATTAAACAAACTAGAATATAGAGGATATGATTCCTCGGGAATTGCTTTATGTATTGACGGAAAATTAGAGATTCACAAATATAAGGGTAGACTCAGCAATCTTGAAGAAAACATCAACCCTAAAAACTTTTACAGTAATATTGGTGTCGGTCATACCAGATGGGCTACTCACGGTGCCCCTTCGGATGAAAATGCACACCCCCATACCAATGTGACAGGGTCCATTGCCCTAGTTCATAATGGGATCATCGAAAACTTTGTACAGCTTAGAGAATGGTTGATCTCAGAGCATCAAGTAGAATTTCAATCTGAGACCGATACAGAAGTCGTCGCTCATCTTATAGACTATTTCTATGACGGTAATCTATTAGATGCGGTTTATAAAGCTATCGAAAAAATGGAAGGCGCCTATGCCTTAGGCGTGATTCATTGTGATGAGCCCGACAAAATAATCGCTGTTCGAAAAGACAGCCCTCTCATCGTAGGCGTGGGAAAAGATGAAAATATTATCGCCTCCGATATCCCGGCTCTATTAAAATACACAAGAGACATCTATTTAATAGAGAATGATGAGGTTGTATGCTTAACCAAAGATAGCGTCAAAATCTTTGACTCAGAAAGAAACGAAGTTCAAAGAGATATTTTTCATGTTACTTGGAATTCAGAAGCAGCCGAAAAAGAAGGCTATGAGCATTTCATGTTAAAAGAAATCCATGAGCAGCCTAAGGGCGTATACGATACCCTGAACAGACGACTCATTAATGACACTGAAATCACTTTAGATGGTATTCAAATATCTAAAGAAGATTTAGACAGCATCAATAAAGTATATATCGTAGCTTGTGGTACGGCTTCACACGCAGGTTTAATCGGTAAATATGCGATAGAAAAATTCGCAAATATCCCGGTAGATGTCGATATCGCATCCGAATTTAGATATCGAGATCCTTTTATAGATAAGAATACGTTATTCATTGCTATCAGCCAGTCTGGAGAAACCCTAGACACCTTAGCAGCTCTAAGAGAAGCTAAGAGAAAAGGTGCCAGAATATTATCAGTAGTTAATGTCGTAGGAAGCTCTGTAGCCAGAGAATCCGATGATGTTTTCTATACCTGGGCCGGTCCGGAAATCGCTGTAGCATCAACCAAAGCCTTTACCACTCAATTGGTGTCCATGTATCTCATTGCCCTTCATATGGCAGTCACTAAAGATACCATTGATAAGGATTATTATCTAAAAATCATCAATGAGCTTAAGGCTTTACCGGAAAAAATTGAGAGAATACTAGAAAATACAGACGATATCGAAAGAGTTGCCGAAATGCATTATGAACAGCAGCACGCCTTCTTCATAGGCAGAGGCGTCGATGTTGGTATTTCACTAGAAGCTTCCCTAAAGCTAAAAGAAATATCTTATATTAACTCTTTTGCAATAGCAGCAGGCGAATTAAAACACGGCACAATCGCATTAATAGAAGATGGTACATTCCTAACCGCAGTAGCAACCCAAGATCATCTCTATGAAAAAATGCTTTCTAATATCCAAGAAGTCAAAGCAAGAGGTGCCTACGTACTAGGTGTTGCAAAAGAAGGCAATAAATCAATAGAAAAACAAGCTAATGATGTCATCTATATCCCAGATTGCATGGATGAAATCACACCAATATTGAGCGTAGTGCCACTACAGCTTCTAGCGTATTATTTCTCAGTGAAGCGTGGGTGCGATGTTGATAAGCCGAAAAATTTGGCGAAATCAGTTACCGTAGAATAGTCAGAGCGTCTAAAACCTCGTATCTCTGCGTTGCCACTTCGGCATCGCTTGCTCACGTACGAGATGTACGCTCCGCCGCTCCACCTCAGCGCGCCTTGACCTACAAGGTTTTAAACGCTCTGAGAGAGCAATAGTAGAAAAATAGTAATGAAGGGGCTGTTGCATTAGCAAATAAATTTTGCTTGTGCAAAGCCCTTTGTTCTCGTATTCACTCACTCTTAACCATATCCAGTGTTTGTATATCTCTTGTTTGTCAATTTGTCAAGCCTGACCCCATTTCACCCTTAAAAAATAGTATAAATAAAATCTAAGTAATTTGCTTCATATTTTTCAAGCTTATAATAGTAGTTGCAATAACTGTAATAAAAGAAATAACAATTACTATCCAACTCGATATATAACAAAATCTATGAGCTCTATTAATCGTAAACAATAATATTACTTCGCATCCAATAAATAATATTGGCATCAATGCATTTATTTTAATTGTTTGAATTTTTTTCTGTATCCATAATAGTACTCCACCTATTACTAAGAAAATTGGCACAGAATAATACACTCCTAATAAAAAAATGGGATCAGATTCATACCATGGGAAAAAATCAAACCCTATACCTGAAAGAAGTGCTGAATATTGAATAAAAAACAAACTCATTATGTATAACTCTAAACAATTAAATATAATAAATAGTACTATTAATATTTTATTTTTCAAAATGCTTCCCCTTTCTAACTATATTGACTTGACTCAAATCAATACTCTACAACACCATCACATCTCATTGAGTCTATCTCATCATATTTTACCCAATTTCCCACATTATCACAATCATAGTATACTTGATAGAAGAAATTATAAGGAATCTTTTCATCAATTTAAGAAACATTATGCTTTTATTACTTATTTATAATTTTTTATCCCTCCTAGCTCAATAGATTTGTAAATTATTACATTGATTTGAATATACATTATTTTTCTAATAATGTATATTTGTTCTATGCAACTGGCACATATCATGCCTCCAACAGCACAAAATTTGACAAAGTATTACTTAATTTTCACATTTTTATATTACATTTTGTATTATTTTTACCCAAATCTTCTCAATATAACTTCTAGAATAATTCAATTCTGCTGCTATCTACTCATGTGTCTTTCTTTCAACCAACCTCTTAAAAATAACCTTATATTCCAACCCATCATATTTTTTTAATCTTTCATCAAGAACATTTTTATTATTGTTTAAAACATCTAATTGCCCTTGCTAAATACTTATTTCTGTTCTAATTTCTGAGCTTCTTTTTAAGTAGTTGTTATAAGTTTTAAGCTGTCGCGAAGTTAGTCATATCCAGTGTTTGTCAATTTGT
>JAKSCF010000470.1 GCA_022360735.1 Clostridia bacterium | reverse complement strand
TCTTTGGTTGTTTATATGTAGTTTTAAATTTTATGGCGTTTTATTATTCTCCCAGTAAATTTATAGACAATATATCCCAGTATCACACCAAAAACACTCAAGATAATATCATCGACATCAAAAACGCCAAGGCATAAGTAGTATTGAGTAATTTCTATGGTTAAGCTCATTAAAAATCCAATGCCTAAAGAAAAAATCAGACTTTTATATTTGCTGATAATAGGCAGCAAAGCCCCTATGGGCATAAAAATGATCACATTGCCAAATATATTGGAAATCCAATCCCAAAACTTAAAATATTCAAAGTGTTCAATATACATTGAAATGGTATTAAAGGGGACCCAATTTATGTAGAGATCCCTATTGGAAATCAATACATCTCTGGCTAAAAATCTTGCTGATCCAAAAAGAAGCTGCTGTGCAAGAAAAATGGTATAGATAATGAAAACAAACCGTAGAAATCTCATGGCAATCGTTTTATAATCCAATACAACTATTTGTGTCTTTCCATTCAGTAAAGTTTTTAAAATTTTATCCAATATGCTTCTCACCTCAAATAAGTCATATATGTCTATTCGCTACTTATAGTAAAAATCCTTTTAGAATAAATAACCATTAATTATTATGAGCAGAACGACTTTATTTATTTGTTAATTCTTGTATCCAAATACTGACATCTGCATCGCTTGGCATTCTCCAATCGCCTCGAGGAGATAAGCTGACAGATCCGACTTTTGGGCCGTCGGGAATACAACTTCTTTTAAATTGCTGAGAGAAAAATCTTCTATAGAATAATATGAGCCAATCTCTGATTTTATCCTCACAATGATAATCAGCAAATGTTTTTTTAGCAATAAATAGCAGTTTCTTTGGATGCATTCCAAATCGTATGGTGTAATAGAGGAAAAAATCATGAAGCATATATGGCCCCACTGTTTCTTCTGTTTTTTGTAGTATCTCACCGTTTTCATCAGGCGGCAATAATTCCGGGGAAATAGGTGTATCCAAAATATCTTGCAGTGTATTTTTGAGGGTTTTATTTTCGTATTTATTCTCCATAACCCATTGAATAACGAATCGAACCAAGGTCTTGGGTATGCTGACATTAACCCCGTACATGGACATGTGATCTCCGTTATAGGTGGACCATCCAAGTGCGACTTCCGATAAATCACCTGTACCAATGACCAATCCTTTTTCTTTGTTGGCAATATCCATAAGGATTTGAGTCCGTTCTCTGGCTTGAGAATTTTCATATGTAACATCATGTTGATTAGGATCATGATCAATATCTTTAAAGTGCTGCAAGACGGAGTCTTTTATGCTGATCTCTCGCATGTCTGTTCCCAGAAGCTTCATAAGAGACTGGGCGTTGGTATAGGTCTTATTGGTTGTACCAAAACCGGGCATGGTCACGGCGATAATATTTTTAGGATCAATATTAAGAAGCTTGAAGGTTTCACTGCATACTAATAAGGCCAGTGTGGAGTCAAGTCCTCCGGAAATACCGACCACGACTTTGGAACTGCGTGTATGCTCAAGTCTTTTTGCCAGACCGGCGGATTGAATGTTAAATATTTCTTTACAGCGTTCATCGATACTGCTTCGAGCATCAGGTACAAAAGGTGTTTTAGGATATGTTCTCGCCAAGGCATCTTCATCGGATAGTGTGCTAAACGGTTTGATATCAATATGCTGATAACGGCTTCTATGGCCATAAATACTGGTGCATGCACCAAAGGTCTGTCCCTGTATTCTTTCAAATTTTAATCGATCTATATCGATATCGCCATAAATAATAGTGCTTTTTCGTTTAAAGCGTTCAGAAGTAGATAAGACAACACCATTTTCACTAATAATACAATCCCCGCCAAAAACCAGGTCGGTAGTGGATTCATGAACACTAGACGAAGCATAGACATATCCGGATATATTTTTAGCACTTTGTTGAGTGACCAGTGTTTTTCTGTAATCCGACTTGCCAACCATTTCATTACTGGCTGACAGGTTTAAGATAATATGTGCACCATTAAGAGCCAGCAGTGTTCCGGGAGCAATAGGCGCCCATAAATCTTCACATACTTCCAATCCAATTTTAATATCATTTTCGTTATCGCAAAAAACCATATTACCAAATGGGATATCTTTACCAAAAAGATGGACAGAAGTTATGCTCTTACTAATTTCAAATCCTGAGGCAAACCATCTTTCTTCATAGAATTCTTTTGCATTTGGTAAAAATGTTTTGGGTACGATGCCTTTGATTTCTCCGTTTTGAACAAAAGCGGCACAATTATAGTAGTTATTTTCGACTTTAAGATAAAACCCGATCATAGCTGCAATGGGAAGGGTTCTGCTGGCTTCTGTAATTTTCTTTAACCCTTGCAGATTCTGTTTGTAAAGAATATTTTGGAAAAATAAGTCGGCACAGGTATAACCTGCTGTGCAAAGCTCAGGAAAACAAACCATGGCTGCTTTGTTTTTTGAGGCTTTTTTCATACATGATATAATTTCTTCTGTGTTATAATCCGGGTTGGCTACAATCAATTCCGGTGAAGCTGCTGCAACTTTTATCATACCTAAATTATTATTCATTTTTATCACCTCTATTTTCTAAGAATAACACCTTGCTCTGTAATAGTTGTTTCAAAGGGTTTGGATAGTTCTATCATGTGATGAATGATTTCGCTTTTCATAGCGTCTTCGTCTTTTAATAAGTTTGCTTTACAATGTTTTATGTGAATCGGGTAGAAACTGCCACCCTGAAATTTGTCAGCGTTAAAATTCAGCTCAAACAAGGCAGTTTTGCCTGCTTGATCGTTTCTCTTTAAAAATATAAAATTCCCTATACTATATAAGATCGGTTTTTCTTTGTAAATTTCAATACCTTGCAATACATGTGGATGGTGGCCTATTAGTGCATCTGCACCGTGATCAATAATTTGATGTGCCAGGTCTATTTGATATTCTTCCGGTGTATCTGAATATTCCACACCCCAGTGAAGTAAAACGATAAGAAGATCACAGTTTTGTTTTGCAGTATTTATGGTTTCAAAAACCTGATCATAATCATCTTTCAGTATACTCGCAATACCAGGCTTGTCTTCACCGGCTAAAAAATGTCTTGACGGAATGATTTCGCTAAAGTTTAAAAAGCCAACTCTCAGGTCATTTCGCTGGATAATCTTTAGGGACATAGCTTCCTCTAAATTTTTCCCCGCACCGCAGTACTCAATACCATAATCATGTAAGTGGGATAAGGTATCTAAGAAAGCGGTTGTGCCGAAATCATAAGTATGATTATTGGCTAGGCTAACTAGGTCAACATCAGCATTGGCTAAGCCTTCCAACGTAAATGGCTGTGAACGAAAACCGTATCCTTCTGCTTTATAGGTCTTTCCTCTATCGCTGACACTGGTTTCCAAATTAACAACCGAAATATCGGACTGCTTTAATAGCGGCGTTATATCTGTCCAAGAATAGTCTACCCCATATGTATGGATATAATCTGCAAAATAGCTGTCCATCATAACATCGCCGCCAAAGGAAACTGAAATGAGTCGTTCAGGTTGTTTTTCTTCAACTTCTTGTTGAACAGGGTCTTGCTTCACTTCAATATCTGAAGGTTCTAATCTTTTCTGGTTTATGCTGTCGGGAAGAATAAACACGCATAATAAAAATACGATCAGAAGTATGAACTTTGTAAAATTTTTCTTTCTCTTTCTACGCATAATTTGCACCACATTTTTAAAATTTTTTTATGTTTTATTAATCATATATCTAATTTATGTATTTTTAAAGGTCATACTGATAAAAAAAATGTAAATTATGATAAATAATAAACCTTGCACCGAATAAGTCTTCTTTTTAACAAGAACAGGGAGGGTTAATATTAAAGTAAGCAGCATGACAATAGGAAGATCAAAAGAGAGATTCTGTGGTATGACTTCCAAAGGGGAGAACAATGCTGATAATCCTATGACTAAGCAAATGTTTAAGATGTTGGCACCAATAATATTACCTAACCCAATAGCCGGCTTTTTTTTGACCAAAGAGGTGATGGCAGTCGTAAACTCAGGGAGTGATGTACCGAATGCAATGAAAGTTAAACTGATGACAGCCTCAGGTACGCCCAAATATTCTGCTATGATAATGCCGTTATCGATAAGAAGGTTTGACCCAATAAGGATGGAAATAATTCCAGCAATAAAAAACAGTATAATATTTTTTTTCTCTTTCCAAGTA
>JAKSCF010000234.1 GCA_022360735.1 Clostridia bacterium | reverse complement strand
TCATCGATTGTGATAATTCCTACGAGTCGGTTTTCATAGTCGACAACTGGCATGGAGAAAAAATCATATTTTTTAAATAAGGATGCAATATATTCCTGATCATCATGTGTATTGACCCAAATAAAATTTTTGGTCATAATCTCTTTAACTTTTTTATCACGTGATGCCAGAATCAAATCTTTTAAAGAGATGATTCCCTGCATTCTTCTATCACTGCTGGTAACAAAACAAGTATAAATTGTTTCCTTATCGAGTGCGATCTTTCTGATATGCTCTAAAGCTTCTTCTACAGTCATCTCTGCTTTTAAACTAACATATTCAATAGTCATCAGACTACCAGCAGAATCATCTGGATAGTTTAAAAATTGATTGATCAGTTTTCTTTCAACTTCGCTAGTGTTTTTTAGAATCTTTCTGACTACATTTGCTGGCATTTCTTCTAAATAGTCGATCATATCATCAAAGTCTAGATCGTCGATTATTGCTTCTAATTCATCCTCTCGGACCAATACAGAAAGCTCTTCTTTTTTATCAGAGGAAAGGTGAGAGAAGACTTCTGCAGCTTCATTTTTTGGAAGTAGACGAAAGAGAAGTAGACTGTTCTTGCTATCCATTTCATCGATTATCTCAGCAATATCAGCTGAGGGCATTTTTTTCAGTGTATCTTTGATTTGTGGAAGCTTCTTATTTTCTAATAAGTTAATGATTCTTTTGGACATAATATCCCCTCCTTACATAGAATTTGGATCACCCGGAGAGGTCATACATTCGGGTGATAGAATTAATCAATTGTTTACTTAGATTTATTAAGTTTTTTCGTTTAGGTTTACTACTAGGGTCTGTATCCATTCTATCACCCCCCTTTTTTAGCATATTAAGTAAAAAAGTCTTCCAGTCGAATGAACGAGTGGAAGACATTAAAAAACTAGACCATAAGAGTCATCTCCACTCGTTGAGTTTTTGCACTATACAGCTTAGGAGCAGATTCTCCAGCTACATTAGGTAGAACCTTATTTCGGTAATCCCTGTTGACCCATTGGCATCTTTCGATGTTTCCGGGCAGTAGCATATTTCTGTATAGGAGCCTCACCTAACGAAGATTACACCTCTGGAATTCATTTTATTCTAGAGTATTAGAAATGTGAATGAATAACAGTAAGATCGGCTTACTATTATTTTAGTATATACTTTATTTTTAAAGAAGTCAAGGCTTTAGGGCTCTTAGGGTTTTAGTTAGAAAAATATATTTTATTGTAGTGTTTAATTCACTTTATCGAAATCAAAATTTACTCTCTGTATAGGAGATAGTAGTCGCATGAAATTTTTTAAATATTGTTCATTCATATTTCTAGTTGTACTCAAAAGTAATATAGAGTTTATACTATTAACAATATCTTTTGTATTATATATAATTTACAATGAATCAAAATATGAAAAATTTAAATCTTGAAGCTTAAGAGTACAGGAATACAAAAACATTCTACTATTGATCAGTAATAAAAAAAGCTTTCTACCTTCACATCAATATGCTCGTAAACTTTGCTACTAAAAGATTGTTCTTCCATAAGTATCTTTAAAGTAGTATTCTTCTACCTTTTATTTTTGCTAATTGAATTATACTCTATGGGATTTTAAAATAATTCAGAGTCAGAAATATAAAATTTTTTGTCAAAAAAAGTTGTGGTAGATATACGAATCGAATACCGAAAAAAACGTATTACTTTAATATAGTATAATAACTTATATTGTATTATAAAACTTTAATAATTGCAAAATTAAAAAAATATGGTATAATAGAACCGCTACTATAGTCCTATTTAATGAAATTAAATAATAAAAAATATCATAAGGAGTGGTTGGTTTATGACTAAAACATTAAGAAATCTGATTCTATGCTTTACTTTCATTCTACTTTTTTCCTGCTTGGGACAGGCAAGCTCTCTCGAGCTTTATCAAATCCTTCAAGCTGAGCATGGAGATTTGATTGGTGAATCGTTCTTAATAGATAATGATGATAATTGTAGCTATGTTTCTGTATTACAGGGAGCGCAACCCGGTGACTTACTATCAATGATCTTAGACATATATCAAGAAGATAGTTATGAGTTCTGGGTTCATGTGCGTGGTACAGGTTCAGCCAAACTATCGTTTTTTAAATCCAATCAACAGATAGGTCAAGAAGATTTAAACATTAAAAATAGTAGCTGGCACTGGATCAAGCTAAAAACAATATCTAAGCTGAGTGAAGAACGTCATTATGTTATCTTATCAGAGCTAGCTGGCTCTTTCAAAATAGATAAAGTAGTCGTTAGAAAAGCTACAGATAACACAGCATCCAATCAACAAAATTCTTCTCCTGGAAGCTTTCGAGTGAGTTCAGCATCATCAGAACCATCTCTCCCCAATGAGGGCCCCTGGGTTAAACAGGGTCTTAACCCTTTTGCTTCTTTAATTCAAAATGGGAGTGAAGCTGTTTCAACCACTTCAGGGATATTAACTTTAATGGCAGGCGATATAAAAGTACCTGGACGCAATGGTTTAGATTTAATCATCAGTAGATACTATAATTCAAAAACTCATAATAACGATAGAGCAGATATCAGCTATTTAGTCAACTCCAAAAATCCAGGCTGGGATCTTGGTTTCCCTAAAATAGATAGTGGAAACATATATTTCCCAAATGGTAGTGTGTGTGATTATTCTAATGAAGATGTCGCAATAAGTACAAAATATGTTGGGAAAGATAAAAAAAGAATTTATGAAAATAGCAAGGTTCGCTATTTTAAGCTTATTAGATATGAAAAATATACTGGAGATATATTGGGTATTCCTCAATACACCACCCATCATTATCAGCTATACTTACCAGATGGTACATATTATCATTTTTATGATGATGGGAGAATTCAATATATTCGGGGAAGAAATGCCAATAATAAGATAGAATTTTTCTATGATAGTAATGAAAGGATGAATAAGATTAAAGATTCAGTCGGTCGAATTTATGATATTATTCATCATGCTGATAGAATAGAGATTGTTCGGCAGGCAGATAATCAAAAACTGGTTACTTACCTTTTTTCAGATAATGAGATGTCAGTGAAGGATGCTTTAGATCGGACAACCACATATAAATATAACTCTGCTGGTATAACAGAAATTAAATATCCATCTGGAAAAATCAGCAAATATGATTATAAAATAAATAAACATACCAACTCCTGGACTGATAAAAATGGTGTTACACATTCTTCATCCTACTATTTATATTGGGTAACCTCTCAGAAGATTTATAATCTAAATGATGAAAATATTGAAGAATTAGTGCAGAAAACAATCTTTACATATAATTTTGAAAAACAGTGGATTCGTAAAATCAGGCATATTAAGACCAGTAGATATAATGAACAGGATGAATTGATTTTATCAACTTATTATAATAAAAATGATTATGGTCTGGTTACTCGCACAAAAACTATCGATGAAAAAAATAAGAAAATAGTTAGAACTGTCTATACTGACTATAACTCTAATAAAGCAAGGACTAAAAAATCAGTCTATTATGGCAATATCTATGATAATACTTATGATAGTCATATTTCAGATTCGATCATAAATACTGATAAGAAGACTAAGAAGCAACAATGGCTTTTATCTGAAGAGGTCTGGGAATATGATACATATGGTAATCTGGTCTATAACCTGGATCCATTGGGTTATGAGACGATGATATCATATGTCAATGCTAACTATAATTCATTCTATCGTTTGGGTTCAGAAGGAGGTAATACTTTTCAGTTTTATAATAATAGTGGATTGGTTGGAAGCGAGATTCACAATCTGCCAGCCGGTCAGTTAAAGATCAAGAAATATTTGAATCCTGAGCGGACAAAAGTTGCTGCCTCTGAAGTCTATTATCAATATGATAGCAAGGGAAATTTGCTTGAGAGCAAAACTTTAGCAAAGGATGATAATGGTACAGATTATTGGATCAAGACAAAATATCTTGACTATGATATTTATGGGAACTGTGGGAGAACAGTTTTAGATGCGGAAGGATTAAATCCAATAACTATTAAGTATAAGTATGGCTCAGAATATAATGCAGCCTATCTTAGTGAGCAAACTCAGACAATCAATAAAAATCTGGTTAATGATTTAGGAACAACGATAGCTGGTAAAGAGGTCACTGTAAAATATGAGTATGATTTTTTGACTGGTAATCAGACCAAAATTATCGATCCCCGTGGACATGAAGTAACTTATGAATATGATCAAATTGGTAGGGTTAAAAAAATTACCTATCCCAGGACCGATTCTGAAACAGCTGCAGCATATGAAGAAGTTATCTATGATGATCTCAATAATCTGGTCAAAGTATATGATGGTGAAAGAAAAAATGTATTAATCCACTATTTTGATGGGCTGGGTCGGAAGGTTAAGGTCGAAAGATATTCAGACTTAGCAGGTAAAACTCTGGATAGTGTTGTCAGTTCAATCTATAACTGGCAGGGTCAGGTAGTAAAAAGTATAGATGAAAATGAGATAGAGACTGTCTATGAATATGATCTATTTGGTAGGAAGACAAAGATTTCTACAGTTGAAAGTGGCAATGTGACTGTTCTATATACGATTTCCTATGATGATCTTACCAGAAAGACTACTACGGTGGATCAAAACAATAAAAAACAGATAGTAATTACTGATAAAAAAGGTCAAACAGTTCAGACAATTGAGGAAAATAAGGGAGTAGAGCTATCATCTTATTATGAATATGATGGCTATGGTAATGTTATCAAAACTACTGATGCAAAAAATCAACAGATGGGATATATCTATAATGACCTTGGTCAATTGATCAAGACCTATTATCCCGATCATCTTGGACAGGTTTATAGCTATGATGTTGCCAATTACACAGTCTATAATTACTATGATAGTTTGGGTAGATTGAAACGAACTATCGATCGGAATAGTCAAACTATCGAGTATGAGTATAATGAATATAATCAGTTGACCAGAGTTAATCTACCTGTCTCAGAGGATATTAACTATTACTATAATGAACTGGGTCAGTTGATCAAAGTTCGGCAGAACAACCGATTTGAGAAGTTTTATACTTATGATGCAAGAGGTCGGGCTAAATCTGAAAGGTTGAGTGATTTAGCAAGCAATAAGGATTATGAGACCAGTTATGCTTACAATAAGAACAATAACCTGGTTCAAACTGTATATCCAAAATCAGCGGGTACATTGAGCTATAATTATAATTCTATAAACCAGGTAAGTAAAGTTCTTTGGAATGGAAATCAATTGGTTAACTCAATTGACTATTTAAAAACTGGACACTTTAGTAAAATAAATTATGGTAACAATGTAGTAGGGTCATTCAATTATGACTTTATTAATGGTCGTTATCTACCTAACAACATTTCTTATAAACAGGGAGATAATCATTCATTGGGTGTATATGATTACAGCTATGATAAACTGGGTAATATCATTAGAGCAAATGATCATCTCTATGAATATGATGACTTAAATCAGTTAACTGGCTGGAAGTTCTTACAGGACAATAAGAAGGTATTATTGGGTGAAGAAGTTATCTGGGACAAGCAGATGACAGCTCACACAGGTTTAGAATTAAACCATACTTTTATTCATGAAGATACACTACGATTGGCGACTAAACTGGGGTATAAGGTTGCAGAAG
>JAKSCF010000428.1 GCA_022360735.1 Clostridia bacterium | reverse complement strand
AAGTTTAATAGTTAAATTAAAGCTATATATGGACATTAGATTCTATTAATATTTACAATAGTAACTAAAAATATCTATTTTTCATGGAAGGAGAACAAAAAGATGGCACAAAGATTAAACTTAGAAAAATCTAAAGATTTATTTGAATCGGCAAAAAAAGTAATTCCTGGGGGCCTTATGGGTGTGCGTAATCCCAATTTCTACATTCCAAACGAATATCCCATGTTCCTTGAGAAAGGGTACGAAGGGCATCTAGTTGATGTAGATGGTAATGATTATATTGATATGCTTTGTGCATATGGACCTATTATTTTGGGTTATAACGAATCAGAAATTAATCAAGCAGTTATTGAACAAATGGAGAAAGGATTTTGCTTTACATTATGTCAAGAAGTACAAAAAAAATTGCATGAAAAATTAGCTGAATTAATACCATCTGCTGAGATGAGTATACTAACAAAAAGTGGTTCAGATGCAACGTCTGTTGCTATACGTATTGCTCGTGGCTACACGGGTAAAAAGAAGATATTACGCTGTGGATATCACGGTTGGCATGACTGGTGTGTAGAGCCTGGTGGTGGTGTTCCACAGGAAATAAAAGCACTAACCATTGAATTCCCTTATGGGAACTTAGATGCACTGGAGGAAATCCTTAAAGAGAATGATGGTGAAGTAGCCGGAATTATTATTACACCTATTTTGCATAGTCGCTCTCAACGTGTTACAGAGCCTGTACCTGGATATCTGCAAGGCGTGAGAGAACTTGCAGATAAATACAAAGCTATATTAATATTCGATGAAATAAGAACAGGTTTCAGAATGTCTTTAGGAGGAGCACAACAATACTATGGTGTTACACCTGATTTATCGGCATTTGGGAAAGCTCTAGCTAATGGATACCCTATAAGTGCTTGTGTGGGAAAAGCAGAAATAATGGAAATAGCTAAAAAAGATGTTTATATTAGCTCAACATTTTTTCCAAATAGTTTAGAAATGGTAGCTGCATTAAAGTGTATAGATATACTTGAACGAGATAATGTTTTGGACAAGGTATGGGAAAAAGGCAAACTTTTCGAGATAAAACTTGACAAGATATTAAAAAGTTCTGGTGTACCCGTATCCTTAGCAGGAATTGCACCAATGCCATACATTCTTTTTGATAAAGTAGACAACTATCACCAAGAACGTACAGAACTATTTTTTACACAAACTATTCGCAGAAAAATACTGCTTGCTCCTTACCATCACTGGTATATTGCACATCGACATACTAATGAAGATCTTGATTATATTTTAAATGCTTTTGAAGAGGCTTTGGATATAACTAATAATAAATATCCTGTAAAATAAGCAATTCATGATTAGAATAATGTAGGATTAATTTATGAATACCATTATAAAGATTTATTAGAAAATTATTTACATTTTAGTGAATTAGGAGAGGATAAAATGATTGCTATAGTTAAAGAAAAAGCAGGTCCAGGTTTTGTAATAAAAGAAGTGGATGTACCCAAATACAAAGCAAATGAAGTATTAATAAAGGTTGAGTGTATAGGCATTTGTGGTTCTGACATCCCCATTTTTAATGGCATAAGGAACGTTCCTATACCTTTTATTGCAGGACATGAATTTACGGGTGTAATTGTAGAAGTAGGATCAGAGGTTAAAAAATATAAAAAAGGCGATCGAGTGGTTCCATCGTCTGTCCAAAATTGCTTTACGTGTTCTTATTGTAGAGAGGGTTATGAAGTATTGTGTGATGAGCTTGTTGAAACAGGTATCCATGTTAATGGTTCGTTTGCAGAATATGTTGTTGTTCCAGAAAATTCAGTCCATAAGCTGCCAGACAATGTGAGCTTCTTAGAAGGATCTATGGTTGATCCTATTGCTTCAGCACACAGACCTGTAAAAAAAGCCAGCGTTACCCCTGAAGATACGGTAGTCGTATTTGGGCCTGGACCAATAGGTTTATTGTCTTTACAAGTTGCAAAACTTGAAGGCGCTAATAAAGTAATTATGGTTGGCACTAGAGAAAACAGACTGAACTTGGCAAAAGAGTTAGGTGCAGATATTACCGTTAATATTGGGGAAAAAGGGGAAGATGCAGTAGAAAAAATAAAAGAATATACCAATGGTAAAATGGCAGATATTATTATAGAAGCCACTGGAAAAGCATCTGTTGTAGAAACCTGTATTAATAGTTTAAAGAAGAAGGGACATTTAAGCTTAGCTGGAATTTTCCACGAACCCTGTACAATTCCAGTAACGACAATTGTAAGGAATGAACTGACAATAGAAGGTAGTATTTGCTACTCCTATAATGATTTCGAACACTGTATTGACTTATTGTCTTCAAGAAGAATAGATGTTAAAAAGATGATCACACATGAGTTACCGTTAAAAGATATAAAGAAAGCATTAGAGTTAATTGACAAAAGAGAAGCGATTAAAGTTGTGTTATATCCATAGTTGATTATTTGTTTAAATAAATACTATAGAGCAGGTCACATCACATGTGAATTTAATTCACATGTGATGTGAAAAAGATTAGTAGATGTCAAATAATAGTCCAGCAGAATGGAGATTTATTAATAAATTTATCATTACTTAAATACAGATAGTCAAAAATATCATGGCATGACTTTTGCGTAACTATATAGTACATGCATCGTATGCAACAGAGATTTTGTCATGATTATGACTATGAGAAGTTAAAAAAGTGTTATTAGAAGTATTTATAAGGTGTTCAAGAAAAAAGCCAAAGTATTCCTTTGGCTTTAAATTCACTACGATAAATACTAATAAACTATGGTAACTGAATAAAGCGAAAATACAAAAGAAAGGAGTAAGAATTTTTAAGAATTTTGAAACTCAGAATAATTTAATTTAAGGAAGGAGTAAAAAAGTATCTTTCTTGTAGAACACTTGGGTTAATTCATTTAGTTTAGTAGAAGATAATTTTGTGCTAATTAATTGTTAGCAATAACAACAACTATAATTAAGAATGAAAGAGGGAGAAAAAATGAAAAAAATTAGTGTTTTGTTAGTGATTCTTTTATTGACTTCTGTTGCTTTTGTGGGATGTGGTGGCTCAAATACAGCTGCAGAGAATGAAGGAGAAAACAGCGAAGTATATACAATAAAAATAGCTGAACTTGTTACTACAGAGAACCCATCCCATATTGGATTAGAGTATTTGGGTGAACAATTAAGGGAAAAAAGTGATGGCAGATTTGACCTAAAGATTTTTCCAAATGGAGAGATTAGTTCTTCGGATAGAGAACAAGTTGAGATGGCGCAAAACAATGTGATGCAGATGGCTGTTCCGCCTTCATTTATTTTGTCATCTATGCATCCGGAGTTAAAAACTTTTAATATATTTGATGTTCCATATTTATTTACAAATGAAGAGGACCTATATGGTTTCGTAGAGAGTGATATGGGCAAAAAAATGAAAGAAGATGTGCTAGAATACACTGGGCTTAGAATGTATGGCACGTATGGTGGAGGAAAAGTAAAAATATCTACTAACAGTAAACCGATTAAATCACCGGCGGATCTAGAAAACTTAGATATTCGAGTTATGAAAGCTGATACGTATGTTGAAACTGTAAAAGCTTGGGGAGCAAATCCAACGCCTATGGCATATTCAGAAGTCTATACTGCTCTTCAACAAGGCACTGTAGATGGTATGATGACAAGAACCATGTTATATGTATCCGACGGTTTCACAGAAGTACAAAAATATATGGGAACGGTAGATCCATCATATTTGGTATTCTCTCCCTTGGTTAATAATGAATGGTACGAAAGTTTACCTGAGGATTTACAGGCTATCTTTGATGAGTGTATGGACGATTATGTACGTCACGTAGGTCAACTGGAAGCAGAAGCAGAAAAAGAAGCACTTGATATCATACGTGATAGGGGCGTTGTAGTTACAGAATATACACCCGAAGAATTGCAAGTATTTATTGATGCAGCAAAGCCAATATGGGATGGTTTAGCTGATGCAGTTGGTGGAAAAGAATTTTTAGATGGCTGTATAGAATATGTAAACAAATAACAAACCAATGTACAGGGGAGCAATTTTGCTTCCCTTTAGTGAAATAACCAATAAAGGATGATAAAAATGAAAAAAATATGGAAAGAGTTAGAAGAAAATATATGTGTTGTGTGTATGATCGGAATGCTGGTAGTCCTTACATTACAAGTTGTATTAAGATATATATTTAAAAATTCAAATGCTTGGTCAGATGAAGTTGCGAGATATTTATTTATTTGGGTGATATTCATTGGAGCAGCTTATGCAGCAAAGAAAGGAACACATATACGTATTGAGTCTTTAAATAATATATTTCCTAAAAAAATACGTAAGCATGTTACCTTGATTGGCAATATTGTATGGTTGGTGTTTAATATCACCTTATTTTATTTTAGTGCACGTTATACGATTAATCTATTTGAAAGTAACCAAATGTCACAGGGATTAAATATTAGAATGGCATATGCGTATGCGGCTATTCCAATCGGTTTCTTTTTGCTCATTATTAGAATTATTCAGAGGCAGTTTTTTCATTATGAAAAAACAGAATAGATAGGAACCATTATACATGAAAGCTCGAGAGAGGAGAATGACATGACAGGATTACTCTTAGTATTATTCTTTGCAGGTGCATTATTATTAAGTATACCTATTGCATTTGCATTAGCAATATCAACAGTACTTGTAATTTTTATAACAGATATAATACCTATCAACTTAGTAGTACAAACTTATTTTACTTCTGCAGATAGCTTTCCTTTGTTAGCTATACCATTTTTTATATTAGCTGGAGATATTATGATGGCTGGAGGCATTTCAAAACGATTGGTTAACTTTTCCACTAAAATGTTAGGTGGTGTTACCGGGGCATTAGGAATTATTACAGTTTTTACTTGCATGATTTTTGCTGCCATATCAGGATCAGCTATAGCTACAGTTGCAGCAATAGGTGGTATCATGATTCCAGCTATGATAAAAGAGAATTATGACAAAGGGTTTGCTACTTCTTTAGCTGCAGCATCGGGTTCACTAGGTCCTATTATTCCGCCTAGTCTAACTTTTATTATTTACGGAATCGTTGCAGGTGTTTCTATTACTGATTTGTTTTT
>JAKSCF010000228.1 GCA_022360735.1 Clostridia bacterium | reverse complement strand
TGGAATCCTTGCATATATATTGTTGGCATTGGAATTATTCGTTTTTCCTGCATCGTCAACACTTACTTCAGCTCCAATACTTTTTAAATCCTTAATGATTCTCTCGTAAAATTCTTTTTCATTACCTGTTTCACTTCCGATTTTTACATACTCTATAAATGTATTGATGATTCTCTCTTTCACAAACATATTCATCACCCTTAATTAATTAAATCGTCCAGTTTTGAAACCATCTTCAAAATTAGTTTTGTATCGGACTGTTCAAAATCATAGCCAATAATTTTCTGTATTTTATTAATTCTTTTATACAAAGTGTTTCTATGCAAATAAAGTTCTTCCGAAGTTTTTGAGATATTAAAATCATTTTCAGTTAACTTTTTCAATGTCTTAATCAATTCATCATGGCTGCTTCCGCCTTCTTTTCTGATTTTGACAATTATATTTCTGTAAATTTTTTTTACTGCTGGATGGTTGTGAAGCTTTGTGAGAATATGATATACCATATAATCGTCGTAAAGATATATCTCCTTATCTTCAAAGGAATCTCCTATTTTCTCCGCAAATACTGATTCTTCATATGCTGAAGATATATATTTAAGACTGCTGCATTCCTTACTGATGCCTATCTTAATTCGGTCATGAGGATAGCTCAATAATATTTTATCTAAGATGTCTTGAGCAGTTTTCTCTACGGAATCCCTTGACAAATTACTAAGAGACATGATTAGAACTATTCTTTCAATCTCTTCCACCAAATATAAATCTTTTATTTGATTTGCAAATATACGTCTCAGGTAGTTTGCCATTTCCTTTTTTATGTTATTGGTCATCTTATTTTTATAGACCAATGAAAATATAATTCTTCTTTGATAATAGTCTACTCCCAGTAGCTTTGCATCTTCTTTTAGGCTTGTTTCCTCGCCTTCATAACTTCCATGAATAAGCTTTAAAAACAGCTCGTCGGCAGATTTGATATATTCCAGTATACTTTTACTGTAGTTCAATATATAGATAACAATATGGGTATATATTTCTTTGAGAAATTTCATCTCAAGAGAAGCTTTTTGATCATCGAAATCGTCGGAAACGATTCCAAAATATCCGTAAATAACCCCGTGATGAAATATTTTATAGATTCGAAAATACTTGTTATCTCTTTTCTCAACTATAACGTTCTTATCTTTTAATAAGTCATTTTCCAGAATTAAATCCTTAAACAATGGATAATCTTTTTCCGATGGAAGACTTTTTATCAAGTTGAATTGATCTTTTTCTATAACATAGACATCACTATTCAAATAATTATTGAGAAGCAGAACCAAGTTATTTAAATAGTATTTTTCATTGATGGTGTAATACAGCTCTTTTTTAAATTTACTCATCATGTAATCTTCATAGCTGTTTTCACCCAAGAGTAGGCTGACAACAGTCCATATGATATCACTGTAACCAATATTCACCGGGATATTTAACACAGGAAAATCAAGCTCATTGGCTCTGTCAATGACGGACTTTGGGATCTCGTTAATAAATCTGCCCAGCTTGATGCCCATACCTGCTGCTTTCTTTTCATGCTGTACATCTATGACCTTCATTAAATCTTCCGGGTTATCCTTATAGTAAAAGCCCGTGGTTATGCTTAATTCTCCTTCTTCCGTCCAGTAAATTCCGTCTGGGACTTCAAAAATATCAATGTCCTTTACTTCTCTGTCCAGTCCTTTTTCTCCCGCCAATATTTGAATCCTGGCGAAATCTTTATTAATCAAAAATAGATCTCTTATTTTCATTGAATCACCTAGTTCTTTTTTATGATATTTTATCACAAATTAGTAAAGGTATGACCTTTAACCGTTATCCTGTATAGGAACACAAGCTACCGGCTATATGGGGCCATACCTGAAAATTCTATTAGTTTGAGTCATTGCGTTTATTTTTTTGAACCTATAATAGTATAAAGTATAAGTGCTCCAAATAATGCTGCCAGAGGAATAGGCACTATGTTGGCAAGATTAACCATAAACCCAATTCCAAATCCTGTGGGAGGATTTGTCATAGATAAGCCTATTAACGCCCCAAACACCCATGATATGATTGCTTTCTTGTTATAATCAGGCAATCCGTTGTACTTTTCAAATTGATATTTCTCTCTGTTTTTAAGCAGATAAAAGTCTGCGAACATGACACCTGCAATGGGTGGTATGGTAGAAGTAATGATGATTAGGAAGTCTAAATAATATTTGTATAAACCGATGCCTGCTATAGCAGTACTGATTAGACCTACTATAACCGTCAATTTCCATCTTGGAAGCTTGGAAGCCCCTTGAAGCGTATTGGATAATCCCAGGACTGACTGATAAAGATTGTTGTCATTCGTCGTCCACTGCGAGATTATAAGAACAATGGCACCTATTACGCCCATTCCCAAAGAACCGAGCATGACTTCAACAATATTCCAGTTTTTGAAAGCATAAGTAAATATTGCACCCAACAATAAAATAGGAATGTATCCAATGAAGTAACCTAAAATCGATCCAATTGTAGCATCTTTAGGCGTCCTTGAATATCTACTGAAATCAGATACCAAAACAACCCCTACCGCAAAGTTTCCTACAACTGCAGCAATACCAAGAGGGAGTGAAATGCTTTCTCCTGCTGGGCCAGCGTTTACGATTTCCGACCATGGCACTATAGAGAAAGTTTTATACAGTGCCACAATGCTCAGTAAGAACAATAATGGTACACCGACTCTACTCAAATACTGTATACCTTTATATCCAACGATAGCGGTTATCATCATTGCCAGGGCACCAAGAATTGTAAATATATTACTGGGGTATACCTTACCGGTGGCTGTTTTGATGACCTCAACTATGGTAATTCCAAACAAGTCTGCTTGAAAAGCAAACCACCCGAATAATGAAAATGCAAATACGACACCTAGTATTTTTGCACCCTTCTTTCCTAGACAGAATCCTGCGGTATATGATGAAGAAAGGTGTGTTATAGAACCAATATATCCAGTTAATATTGCAATAAGTGTTAAAATAATACTTCCTATGAATGCAGCAATCAGCATATCTTTAAAAGCTAAGCCATTTGCTAAAACCCCTCCTGTGGCTATAGCCGCTAAACAGAATCCTACGCCTATCCATACTGTACCTTGATCGATCCATGATAAATGGACTTCTTTTGGCACAGGACAGTTTTCATAATCGTTAAATTTTTCTTTTACCGTATTATTACTTTCGCTCATTTATTTCCTCCTCATAACTATTGACTATAGAGACTCTCATCTCTATCCTTTAAATAATGAATTGCTTCTCTATACTTGTCCACATCATCCAAATCAATGACTGCATAAACAACCTCTTCACAGTTGTTGACAGACTGAGTTATGATTCTTCCTCTTGGATTTGCAATCTTTGAATTACCGAATAAACATACATCGCCTTCCATTCCATAAATATTAACAGCTGCAATAAAAACAGTATTCTCCAGTGCTCGGCAGGATATATTTAAGTCCCACATATCCTTATCCTGAATTCGCCACGCCGAAGGCATAAAAATCAGCTTAGCTCCTTGTATAGTTAATGTTCTTGCAACTTCAGGAAAACCTGCATCATAACAAATCATCATTCCAATTTTTCCAAATTTCGTTTCAATCACTTTAATTTTATTGCCTTTTTTAAAATATTTCTTTTCTTTCAACCACAGATGTGATTTTGAATAATAGTCTTGGACTTCTCCTTCATCATTAATGTATAGAGCACTGTTTTCAATCTTATCATTGATCTTTAAAGCTAAGGGAAATATGATATTCATACTATACTTTTTAGCTAGATCTTTAAATAGATTGATATTATTAGAATCCATATCCTCTGCCAAATCACTCAGCCTATCTCCTAGGATATCAAGATTGTATCCTGTACTGGACATTTCGGGAAAACAGACAAAGTCTGCACCTTTCATCCCTATATCATTGATAAGTTCAACTGCTTTCTTAATATTGGCTTCTTTATCACCAAGTATCGGTTCAAACTGCACAAGTGCTATACGACACTCCAAATCATTTCCCTCCTTCTTCTCTGCCGGATCATTTGTATCATCTTTTATCCCATTGACCACCGGTCTGAAATTTCTTCATACTTCCATACAACTTAATGATTTTCTGAAATTCTTCCTCATCCAGAAAAACACATTTGCCTGCTGTATAATCCTTAGCTGTCTCAACGGCAAATCTGGCTGCCAGTTCTATATCACTAATATGAGTAGCCCCTGTTGCACAACCTGCTACAGGAATTTCAGTACTCAATGCAACGCCTACTACCGGCGCACTGGTTGATGTATTGGGCTGGAGAATACTGTTCAGATGATACAGTCCATTTCCATAGGGTGTAATGTCTTGCTGCGACAATGCAAACACACTTGGTAATTTTCCTGTGACCTTCATAAGGATGTTCAGCAAATCATTGCTCACCTTTAAAATATATCCCTCCTTTACCGTTGGTGATATTGCAATGCCTTTATTTGTA
>JAKSCF010000168.1 GCA_022360735.1 Clostridia bacterium | reverse complement strand
TAGAACAAACGTCAACTGGGAACCTTCCTTTTACGCCTATCAATACGTCATCCACCATTTGTCCAAAGCTCATTTCTACTGACAATACACATTGGGTTTTATCAGAAATTAAATCAAAAGCAGAATAAGGAAAAGGCCATACCGTGATGGGTCGAATATACCCGGCTTTAATGCCAAGCGCTTCTAAATCGTCTATAGCCGATTGGACAACTCTTGCAATTGTACCATAGGCAACCAATATAATATCGGCATCTTCTAAATTGTAAGCTTCATATCTGACCTCGTTTTCACGAATGGTATTATACTTGGCTTTTAAAGCTAGATTGTTTTTTTCCAGATCATCCGGTTGTAATGCTACAGATAGAATTCTATTTCGATCTCTTTTGCCCTTTGTGCCTGTTAATGCCCAATCCTTAGGCGGAATATCTCTCTTAATAGGGTCTCTAAGCTCAACTGGTTCCATCATCTGCCCGATCATGCCATCACCAAGAATCATAACTGGATTACGATAATAATCTGCAACTTCAAATGCATCAACGGTTAGTTCAACGGCTTCTTGTAAGGTGGATGGTGCATATACAATAACGTTATAATCTCCATTTCCACCACCTCGTGTGCTTTGATAATAGTCTGCTTGACCCGGCTGAATACCGCCTATACCCGGACCTGCCCTGGAAATATTAATAATCACACATGGAAGCTCTGTAGATGCGAGAAAAGAAATACCTTCTTGCTTTAATGCGATTCCAGGAGAAGAAGATGATGTCATGACTCTTGCACCTGCACAAGAAGCGCCATAAACCATATTAATGGCTGCGATTTCGCTTTCAGCTTGTAAAAAAACACCACCTGCTTTAGGCATTTCTCTGGACATATATTCAGGAAGCTCATTTTGGGGGGTAATCGGATATCCGAAAAAATATCTGCATCCACCTTTAATGGCTGCCGCCGCAATGGCTTCATTGCCTTTCATCAATACTTTCACCAACACTCACTCCTTTACTTTTTGATATCTAATCTTTCAACGGTAATGGCTACATCCGGACATATGAGGGCGCAGTTGGCACAGCCGATACAACGGTCCATGTCCTTTACCATTGCAGGATGATAGCCTTTAGAATTGATTTTACCTTCATTCAATTGCATGATATGAACAGGACAAGCTGTTATACACATTTCACATCCTTTGCATATTTCCTCATTAATCGTTACTTTACCTTTAGCCATTTTGTTCACTCCTTTTTAAGTAGCTCTTAAATATAAACCTTTGATGCTTCTTCTTTTCTGAGTACTCGTAAAGCGCCTTCTGCAAGGGCTGACATTTCATCTTCTCCGGCATAAACGACAATTTTGCTGATGAAGCCGGCTCTTTCTGAGATCCATTCAATGAACTGAGCATCATAAGCGATACCTCCTGTTAAGATAATCGCATCAACATTTCCTTTTAATGCTATGGCACAGCTTCCGATTGCTTTTGCAACTTGGTAGGCCATAGCTTGATAAATAAGAGCGGCATCTTTATTACCGGACTCAATCATTTTATTAACTTCTCGTGCATCATTGGTGCCTAAATATGCAACCAATCCGCCGCGGCCCTTTAGTTTACTCATGACTTCTTCTATAGAGTAATCACTATAAAAACACATTTTAACAAGCTGTCCGGCAGGTACGGTTCCTGCTCTTTCAGGAGAAAAAGGGCCATCTCCGTCTAAGGCATTATTCACATCAATAACACGACCTTTTAGATGAGCACCTACTGAAATACCTCCACCTAAATGCGCAACAATAAGATTTAGGTCCTCGTATTTTTTAGATACATCCTTAGCATATCTTCTTGCTACTGCTTTTTGATTGAGAGCATGGAAGATACTGGTTCTTTTTATTTCAGGTATCCCTGTGATCTTAGCAAGCTCATCCATTTCATCTACAACAACAGGGTCGACAATATAAGAAGGTTTGTCGATAGTTTTTGCAATATTATTAGCAATTACACCACCAAGATTAGAGGCATGTTGACCTTGGATTCCTGCCCTTAAGTCTTCAATCATTTTATCGTTAACCAAATAGGTACCACCCGCTAAAGGTTTTAATAGACCACCTCGAGCTACAATTGCATCAAAATCAGAAAATTGAATATTATTAGATCTTAAAAAGTCTTCTATAAGGTTTTGCCTAAAAGAAAATTGATCATAGATGGTAGTATAAGAACTAAGTGTTTCTATACTATGTCTTAGAGTAGTCTCCAATAAGCATTCTTCATTACCAAACACAGCAATTTTAGTAGACGTGGATCCTGGATTAATAGCAAGTATTTTAAAGATAGGATTCATAGACATTACTCCTTTGATATATAAACTAGGTAATTAATATAACCGCAAAAACAATGCCAAAAAAAGAAAAAACTGAAAATTCAGCAATATCAATCTCTCTCACCCATAACAAAAATAAAATAATAATTATTGCAATAATTTGCATGCAACATAATGCAAGAAAGACCATTACCATGCAAATTATTGCATAGCAATGGTCTTTTTAATCCGCTGCTCTTTGTAAGCTGTTTTCTTACCTAATCTTTTAATAAATCATATTTTTCTAACTTATAGTACAAGCTTCTTATAGATATACCCAGTGCTTGAGCTGTTTTTGTTTTATTATGATGGTTTTCTTCCAGTACTTTTAAGATATATTCTTTTTCCGCAAGGGCTATTACATCATCCAGTTTCATGTTTTGCTGCGTATGCGCTTCAAATTTTGTAGTATCAAGGAGAGGTTTGAAGGTGTTATCGGGCATAGGCAAATGCTGTTTTTCTATAATTTCATCATGACTTTCCATGTTAATCATAATTCTTCCTATAAAGTTTTCTAATTCTCTTACGTTGCCTTTCCACTTCATGCCACTGATGATGTTGATGACCTCTTGAGAAATTTCTTTAACAAATCGACCGTATTCATTATTATACTTTTTTATAATGTGACGGACCAGTAAGGGGATATCATTTTTTCGATGCCTTAGGGGAGGGATAAATATTGGAATGACGTTCAATCTATAATATAGGTCCTCTCTAAAAGACCCTTCTTTTACCTGATGCTCCAGGTCTTGATTAGTGGCTGCAATAACTCTTGCATTAACTTTTATTGTGTCACTGCCGCCAATGCGTAGTATTTCTTTTTCCTGAAGAACTCTAAGAAACTTTGACTGAGTTGTTAAGCTCATCTTACTAATTTCATCTAAGAAAATAGTACCTTCATCTGCTTGTTCAAAAAGACCCTTTTTCCCGCCTTTTTTTGCCCCGGTAAAAGCCCCTTCATCATATCCAAATAGTTCACTTTCCAATAAGTGCTCAGGAATTGCAGCGCAATTAACACGGACTAAATTCTTATACTTTCTGTTACTCTCATTATGAATAGCATGAGCAAATAATTCTTTACCGGTCCCGCTTTCACCTCTCAGTAAAACAGTAGCAGGTGTGATGGCAGCTTTTTTAGCTTTGTTAATAGCCAGCAGCATTTGC
>JAKSCF010000055.1 GCA_022360735.1 Clostridia bacterium | reverse complement strand
CCACTGACAACAAGTAATTCTCCAGGACTTAATCCCTTTACAATTACCGACTCTTCATAAATCCCACCCAGCTCAACGATTCTTTTGAAAGCCCTATCTTCCTCCACAACATACACATAATCTTCTCCATTAGCCATTATTGTAGATATGGGAATGCATATTCCCTTTTCATTACCTATCATAAATTCAATCTTAGCGATTGACCCTAATTTAAAGCTTATATCCTTCACTGTCACTTCTGCATTATAGGTTCTTGTATCTTCGTCAGGTGCTTCGGCTATATTCGTTACGATCCCAATGGTCTTCTCACCATCAACATCTACAATGGCTTCAGTGCCCATCTCTATTTTCTTTAAATCTTTTTGAGCTACTCCTGTATTGATGATCTGAACCATACTTCTTACAATGACAACAGGATAACCTTGAGGAACAAGTTCCCTTTCTTCATAAAGAACATCTACTATACTGCCATCTTGAGATGCATAAATAGTAGCATCATCCATTAAACTTAACTTAAATTCATAATCTGTTTTTGCAGCATTATATTGTGACTTGGCCTGATTGTAAGTTGTCGTTGAAATATCAACTTTTAGCTTCACTTGATCATATCGGTCTTTGGATATACTTCTTTCTTCATATAAATGCACCATTTTTTCAAATAAGTCCTCATCATAATTTAGTGCATCCTCAGCCTTTTGAATATTTAGCTGTGCTGTATCCAGTGTTGATTTTGCAGCAGATAATTGAAAGTTTAAATCCTGCATATCTAATTGAGCTAACTTATCTCCTTTTTTCACCCCATCGCCTTTTTCTACGAAGGTCTTTCCTAATTTCCCAGCAGACTTAAAGCTGTGATTGACAGTATACTTTGAATCGACTGTCCCAATATAGCTTAAGAGGATAGGATTTTCACTTTCTTTTATTTCTTTAACCTTGACAGCCTTTGCTTTCTCTTTTACCATGGACTCTTCGGCATTTATTGAGCACGCTGCTAGTGATAATACCATACTCAACATCAATAAAACGACTAATACTCTTTTCATACTAATTTCTCCTTATGCTAAATTCTATCTTCTATGATAAAGGAACATGCATTCATTTATAGTCAAAAAAAATTACCAATTTCATAATATTGGAAACAAGGGACCAATAGTCTTTAATTTTATTAGATAAATATAACTGCTTAAATAAATAGTTCGTACGACCGTTTTAATATAAACAAATAATATATATGTAGTTACTTATATGGGTATGTTCACTTTGGGGATACATTGCATAGTTCTTAAAATAAGATTTGATATATCAAATCAACTATTTAAGTATGAGTTTTATAGTATTCAAAGACTTTCCTATCTCTTCATTATCAGTATCCATCAATTGTTGTATTCCCACTCCAAGTATAGAACCTAATATCATTCTTGCAATATCTTTATCATCATAACCTTTAATACGATCTGTTATAAAATCATCATCAATAATGTACTTTTCTGTTAGTTCTGTTAAATCCTTATAAAAACCATTCATTACCTCTCTAAAGGGATCTGACCAAAGTGCTAAACTTGTAAAATCCCATATAATTCGATAAAGCCCTAGTTTATTTTGCCTTATAGTCTCTTGAAGCTCTATTAGGAAAGAAATCCTCTCCATAGGCTCATTAGCATTTTTAAATTGAGATTCTACAAGTTGAAGAAAATCTACAACCATTTTTTGAACTATGGCTTTAAATAACTCTTTTTTACTTCCAAAGTAGTAGTGTAGTTGACTGAGTGCAACTCCGGCTTCACTTGCAATTTCTCTTAAAGAAACATTCGCATATCCTTTTTCGGATAAACATGTATATGATGCTTCTATGATTTTTTCATATTGACTGATTTTATTAGTATTCTCCAACTTAAATTCATCCTACTCTATAATATAATTCGAACATCCGTCCTACTTTAGGTTAATGTATCTTCTATATTATGTCAATATGGTTTTTAAGAGTTTATTATTTTATGATCAAAAATTATAATTAATATTATTAAAAACGATTTCCTTATGAGCATCTTTTCAGTAACCTATTCCAATAAAAAAAGCACTCTATTACGAATACTTCTTTTTATTTTGACGGCATCTTGTACAGCTGAATTCCTGTACAAGATGCGTCAAAGATATTAAAAAACAATGTATAATTTAATACTCAGTATTGAATCATAAACTTTCGTATAATCTTTACAAGATCATCATAGCCTTGTGCAAACTGTTCCAATGTCTTGTTAACGGCTCCGAATGTATCGAATTCTTCTATTGCCATACCGTCATATGCTTTGACAAAGTCAGGGATTTGTCTTAGCTGCCGGATGTAGCTTTCCGGTACTTCCTCTTCCATTCTTGCTTTCACTTCTATATTGGATGCGTTAAACCATTTCTGCCATTTGTATGGGATGGTCATGAGTAAATCACCGCCTATGAAGGCCGACCAATGGTGATGGTTTCTATAGGCTGCTGTTAACAGCTTGGTGGTATAGCCTTTTTCCTTAAAGATTTTATAGGCTTTCTTTACGATAGCTACCCCTACATTTTCCATACATTCCGGATCGATGATGATGCCATCTCTTGCTGTGACATGCTTCATCCAATCATCTATTCTGCCTACCATAATGGTGCAAACCGGATTAATATCAGCGTTATCCAATCCTTCTGCTTCTCT
>JAKSCF010000056.1 GCA_022360735.1 Clostridia bacterium | reverse complement strand
CGTATTAACTCAATAATCTCTGTTCCGGTACTCAAGATTTATCACCTCACTTGTGTCTGCTTCTTGATCAATATAACTCAGATCAAGGTTCATTTTGTGAACACCGTTTTCTACATTATGGATATCTCTGGTAACGTTGAATATGCCGTTTAACCCCAGCCTCTCATCTTCAATAATAACAGCATCTCCTGCTCGTATATCATCAATACCTATGCTCTCAATCGTTAAGGTTTTTGAAACTTTCCCATGCTCTTCTAAGTATCGTTCTCCAATCAATTCTGCATCCGTCAATGATTTACATTGTTCTTTATATTGCCCCTGTAACAATCCATATTGTGATATAAGTTCATCTTTTTGTTTTATTGCTAATATTTGATCATTGCTGCCGGTAATGACGATCTTGTTTTGCATCTCTTCAATACTTTGAGTTAACGCTGCATGAATTAAGTTTGAACCTGTCTTTATCTTCCACTTTGGCGTATTGATACTTCTATCGATAATGACCAGTTTTCCTTCTTTCATGGAGACTTGATATTTGGATTCAGTACGTTTTGCAGCTTCACTTAAAGCTTTTATGATCATGTCATAGGGTGTCATATCTCTAAAAATCTGAGTTATGATCAAGGGTATCTCAGGTATACTGCCCATGGTTATTTCAAATTCTTCACATATACTTTTGATGAATTGGGTCACAGAAATGTTTTTCACTATTTTTGTGGCTTTACTTTTTAGCAAGTAGATTAATCCATCATATGCATCAATGCTAATGGTGTTATTGTGGCTTTTGGGCACTGTAAAAACAAAGGCATCCATAATTTCAATATCATCATTTTTGAGAATAAGTCTTGAACCTAAATCCACCTCATATTTGGGCGTATAATAATCGTCGGAAAAAATCATATCTACATTGAGTTGTCTAGCCGTTTGATAAATATCCCCTTCCCAGCTGATCTTTGAGACCAGGTTGGTTACATCGTACTGTGTCCCATCTCTTTTAAGGTTAAACAATCTATACAACGATTTTCAACTCCTGTCCCGGTAGGATAAGGTTAGGGTCTTTTCCTATAATTTTTTTGTTGAATTGGTAGATTTTTCTCCAATTATCTGCATTGCCGGTTAATCTTTTAGCGATTAAAAATAAACAATCCCCTGATTTTACTGTATAAGTCTTGGGGATTGTTCTTGTGGTGGGTCTAGACTGTAGATATTTGCTGTCTTTTCCTTCAGTTTTTTCTATTGTAATGAACCGATACTCTTTTAAGCTGAGTGTATAGCTAACATCTCTGGTATAGGCTCGTTCGCCGTATTCAAATTTGTCAATGCTGCAGGCCATGTTGATAGGTGTACCCGTAACGATAAATCGAATAGGTTTTTTTTCTTCTTTCCAGCCTAATATTTGTTCAACCGCTTCATAAGGATCAGGTATATCTACATAAGTACAGTGCTTGCCATATTGTTTTGGAAAAAAACTTGCTATTTCAAATAGTGCCAGTTCTTGTCCGCCTATTTGAGATATTTCTCCTAAATTTGATATGTTGATGACTGTACTTTTTTGTCCGGTGGCTATTGAAAAATCTGCCGGATTTACCGGAAGTATTAATTCTTCATCAAAGTTATTGAAACTTAAGGAAAACTCCATTATCCTGCACCTCCCATGTTGGCTGCTGCTATAGCCAATTCATTTTTAAATTTACTCATAAAGGCATCCACATCGGCAGTGCTGCTGGCTTGGATGACATCGGCAAGTTTTGGTATGGTGATGGTCACATTGCTTCCTTGCTGATAACTTCTATTGGCTTGTGCTGTCAGAACTCTTTCTCCTCTATGGAGTAATGCTGGGTAATTGTCATAGGGGACAAAAGGCAAACCTGAAGCTGCTTTTTTAGGATTATTTTCTTTACCTTCTTCATTTTGAAAATGAAAATTCCAATAAGTATCCATAATTTTTGAATTATCTGGCGGCTTAACGTCTTTTATCCCAAACAAATCTAATACAACATTTCCTGCTCCTTTTAAGGCTCCTTTCGTAACTGCCTGAGCTATGGACATCCCTATTTCTTCTAACTGAGGTCCTACGGTTTCTATGAGTTTTGCTAATATCTGTATTCCTTTATTGAGTAATTCTGTTATTTTATCGCTGCCACCTTCATCTAGCCATTGGATAATGTTGTTCAGTGCGTCATTAATAATACGAATCAGTTTATCTCCAAGGCCCATTTTTCGAAATTCTTCGTCATTACTTAGAGTTTCAAAATAACTCATCAGCTGCTCCAGCTTTTTCCCAAAGAATTCCCCTACCATATTTCCTATATTTTTAAGTGCGTCAGAGAACCCTTGAAGTTTACCTTGACTACCTGTTATTTTATCTACGAATTCTGTTAGATAAGGTAAAATACCGTCTTTTATACCATCGCCAAAAGGAAGTAGTATATTTAAGTCGAAAATTTCTTTGATACTTTCAAATAGTCCAAATAACGTCTTGCTCTGCTCGAGCATTTGATCAATAAACTTAGGGTCTTGATTCATGCCGTTAACAATAGATTGTATGGCTTCATCAGCAGGCATAAGCCCTTGCCTTACCATTTTTTCTATTTCTTTTCTTGAGTTTCCTGTAGATTTCTCTAGGTACTTCCAAGCATCTATCCCCATTCCATCCAATAGATTCATGCTCTCCATTCCTAAACTTCCGCCTGCCTTAATTTGACCTAATGCATCGAGGATGCTATTAACACCACCCGTTCCCTGATTCAATCCAACAGAGGCATTTCCAGCTATATTAAGCATTGGAATGACTTGTTCTAATGCAAATCCATAGGACAACATTAGTTGAGAGCTTTGTGCCAATTCATCTATATTGAAAGGAGAAGTGATGGCTAGATTTTTTAGACCATCCATCAATTGGTTGGTCTTGCCTTTATCCCCAATCATCCTTTCAAGAGACAAGTAGGTCTGCTCCATTTCGCCTGCTGAAACCAGTGCTTTGGCAGAAAAGCCTGCCATTGCACCTGCAACCGGTGCAAGCATATTAAGGGCTTTTCCTGCTATACCATTGACCCATCCAACATATTTACCTATTGCAGAAGATATGCCGCCTACAACCTTGCCGCCGATTTTTATGAAAATACCTGCCAATGGATTCAGCTTTCCAACAAAACTTCCAATAATTGATGAAGCATACTTTATCATTTTTCCTTTAATGTTCATATATACCTTTGTAACTTTTCCTGAGAATTCAATTGCTTTTCCTATGGATTGTGTCATATCACCAGCAACAGACCCTACTGTCTCTGGAGGCATAATGTTTTTAAAATCTTTATTAGCAGGTTCAATCTTCTTAATCTGAATGGTCGTTTTTATATCCGTTATGATATCATCTAGTCTTAAATCATCTATCTGAATATCATACTTTCTTTTGCTCATCTTTTTCAGTGAATTGGCTGCTTCATCTACTTGTTCTTTAAAGTCGGATACTTCTTTTGCAGCTATCTTCATGGATTTAGTATAGTTATTCGTTACGGTCGTATATCTTTTTTTAGTTATCATCTCTATGGATAGTGATTTTGCAGCTTTATCCACTTGCTTTCTAAAGTCCGATGTAGCTTTTGTGGCTTTTTTTATAGTTTGAGTATATTTATTTGTCAAATAGATACTTTCTATCATACTGTTATCGCTTTCCATTCTTTTCACCTCCTACAACAGAAATGTAGGCATTACTGATTTTTTCATCAGTTCCTCATATTCAGATATTCGATACTCATAAAAAGCTCGTATGATGACTTTCTCTCCTGTCGGCATTTGGTCGAATTCAGATGGCTTCATGCCGAAATGCGCCCAACAGTAGTACATAGCTCCTGTTAGCCCATCTGAATTTATGCGTTTTTTATTTCATCAATAACATCTTCCCCAAAACCTGAAAGCTCAGAAATGATATTAAAGAGATTGATGATTTCTCCCGGAGCTAAAAGCTTCTCAACCAATTCTTTTGGTGTTGGCACACCAAATTTTTCTCTTAGTTCTTTATCTTTAAGGTTGGGTTCTTTTATGCCTTCAATAACGATCATTGTTTGCAATAAGTTCGCATTGATTTCTTTGTTTTTGTTCTTGGATAATAAGCTATATGCTTTTTCCTGTATGGTATCGTACTCTGCAGCAGTAAGTGCTTTAGCCGTGAAAATAGTGGGTTCACCTAATAGTGCTGAAAGTCGTTTCATTTCTATTTGCTTTGTGGGTCTTTCTTGTATTTTTTCTGTGTCTGCTGCAAGCAGCATTTGTAAAACATCTGCCATACTTGAATCCTCCCGTTAATTCAATGAATAGTGAATAGTTAATAATGAATAATTGAGGATGATTTTCTAACGAAAATCTTTTTTAAGTAAAACATTTATGATGATTTTTGACCAGTAAATTCACCCCAATTATTCATTGTTTATTATTGGTTAATTATAGATTGTTTTGCTTCCTATTATGCTGTAGGTATACAATCTTATTAATTGATTCTACTATGCTTTAACCATGTCGAAAAATTCCCAATCCGTAAACGTAAAGCTGTAGTCTTCATTGACGGCTTGCTGTGTTTCCCAATTGGCCAAAAACAATTCGTTAAAGCTGACGCCTTTAATTAAAACACGCTCTGATCCCTGTGCAGCCGGGTCTGCTAGTTCCGAAAGTATTTCGAAAGTTGGGTTTACCCCTTTCTTAATTTGGTCACTAATTTTTGATGCGATTCTGGAGTAGACTTTTCTCAGCTTTACAGTTCCAGTCCCTTTATAACCCATAAATTTTTCTGATGTCGTATATCTTCCACATACCGGTACTTCTTCTTTTTGAATCTCTACTTTAGCCTCAAGCCCGTATGCTTCACCTATCTCTTCTCCGTCAAGCCACAGGCTTCCAAAAGTACCATTCATAATTTTATTTACGTCTAATGCCATCTCGTTTCACCTCATTTATAAATTAATTTTCATTTGTACATCTTCAATTGCGTCGATAGGTCTTACAGTTGAAGTTAAAAACACTTTGTCGCGTGTGTTGTATTCTTTAATCTGCTGTTGGCTAAGAACTGCGATATCAACGCCTATGCTTAACAAATATATTTTTTGAGCTTCCATATCAATGTGACATTGATTATAGCCTGTTTCTAATACACCTTGTCTTTCCAATACTTCAAAGTAATTATTCACAGCAGCAATGAGCAACAGTTTATTTTGATAGCTGTTGGATACTCGGCCAATATAATTGTCTTCAATGGTTGATTTTAGATCGCTGTATATTTTGTCAAGTATTCTTACGATTTTAATTTTTTGCCAATCTGAGCTTTTATCCGTCAATGTTGTAAGACTGGTCACACCTCTTGCAATTTTTACTTTTTCTCCATCATGATAAAGGACAAGCTCTCCGGCATCGATTGCCGTATCTGCTTGTCCTTTTGTAAGATGTTCTACGTCATTTATTTCAGGTATTACCTGGAATGTTGGTGCAATGGTTAAAGGTAGTCCTGCAATGAGCCCGGCAAGTCTGCCGCAATATCTGTTTGCAGTAAAAGTATTACTGTCAACCTTAATGTCATCGGTAGTAAAATTAATAATACTTTCATGATCGGCAGCATTCTTTGGAGCAATAAAAAGAAATTTCTTCTCTTTTGTATCTCTACAACTTTTTACCCACGTCACAACACCAGCAACATCTGCATCAGCAATATTTGGTATGGCCAATACATTAAATGGTATAGTCTCAAGATATGTTTCAGCTTCTGTATAATTGAGTGCCGTATCCGAAATGGCTACAACTCTAATTTTCGCCGGCATTCCAATAAATGCTTCTTGAATATAATCCTGATTTAATGTACTGAGAGTATCTGGAATATCCTCAGTGGTATTCAGTACATATTCTGTCACCCCGCTTGTAATACCGGCATCTTTAATAACAAGTGCTAAAACTCCAACAGAACCTTGTTGGATTGCAGCATTAGCTGCATTCTGAAAAATAATGTTTACATTTGGTAGTCCCATATAGACTAAACCCCCTTTATAGTATTTTGTATATCAGCCATATTCTCATACCCAGAAAGTGTCCTGCTTGTCTGAGTTTCTAGAGAAATGGTCGCACAAACATTGTTATCAACTAAACTAAATTCAGATTTTTCAATTTTAAAAGATGAGTTATTGTAATTAAGCACCTGTGTTTCAGTTACCATATTATTCAATTTATCAACTTCGTTAAATACTTGTATTGAACCGGCATCTGCCTCATCAGGGTAATAAAACAGTTGCCAAATCATATGATGAGTCGCAACGTATCGAGGAACATTTTCAT
>JAKSCF010000194.1 GCA_022360735.1 Clostridia bacterium | reverse complement strand
TAATAAAATAATCATATAATCTTTACGCTTATAACATATAAAGGTAAATATTAATAAATCTTCTTAATATACTTGTGCCGAAATTTAAGCTTATTGCTTGATTTTATGTTATAATATCAACATGATTTTACAAAATAGGTTGATCGTGTTTGTAGGGGAGAAGTTTTATGAAAATAAAAGATTTGTTTAGAAAGAATAAGACGTTGTTATCTTTTGAGATATTTCCACCAAAGAAAGATTATCCAATAGATACCATATATCATACGATAGAAGAATTAAAAGATTTGGAACCGGACTATATTAGTGTTACATATGGCGCAGGTGGAACTTCAAGGGATAGAACGGTAGAAATTGCTTCTAAGATTAAAAATGAGTACAATATTGAAGCGTTAGCTCATTTAACTTGTATTGCATCTACTTCAAAAGAGATTGATAATATTATTGGTTCATTAAGAGAAAATAACATTACTAATATTTTAGCTTTAAGAGGAGATATGCCTGAGAGCGGTGGAGATGATGCTGTTTCAGAGGAATATACATATGCGCGTGATTTGATTGACCAAATCAATAAAAAAGGTAACTTTTCCATTGGGGCTGCATGTTATCCTGAAGGTCATATGGAATGCTCTAATAGGATACAGGATATTAAATATTTAAAAGAGAAAGTAAATTCCGGCGTTGATTTTTTGATTACACAATTGTTTTTTGACAACGAATTATTTTATCGTTTTATGGAAGAATTAGAGTTAGCCGGTATCGATGTTCCGGTGTCTGCCGGTATCATGCCTGTTTTAAATGCCAAACAGATTTTAAGGATC
Organism: Clostridia bacterium; assembly: GCA_022360735.1. Next base: position 2,975 of record JAKSCF010000194.1, on the reverse strand, counting down.
CAGAAACTTTCCGGATGCAGTATACCACCGAAGTTTAAAAGAATTTTAGATAAATATGAACATAACCCTGAAGCATTAAAAGAGGCAGGACAAGCGTATGCATTAGAACAAATTATAGATTTAATGGCTTGGGGAATTGACGGTATACATTTATATACCATGAATAAATCGGAAACAGCTAGAAAGATTGCGGAAAATATTAAAACCATTAGAAAAATTAGTAACAAGAATACGATTGAAACAATAGGAGATAGAAATGAGTATTAAATCATTAATAGGCAAGCAGTTTATACTATTCGATGGTGCTATGGGAACCATGCTTCAAAAAAATGGTATGAAAATAGTGGGTGAGCTTCCGGAACTGTTGAATATTACGAATCCAGATGTAATTGAGAACATTCACACTCAATATATTCAAGCGGGAAGTGATGTCATCACTACCAATACTTTTGGAGCCAATAGCTTAAAGTTTAAAGATAGTGAATGTAATGTTACCGCTATTGTGACCAAAGCAGTAGAAATAGCAAAAAGAGCTGCCGGCAATAAGTATGTAGCATTAGCTATTGGACCTACAGGTAAAATTATGGAACCTACAGGGGATTTGAAATTTGATGATGCTTACGAACTATTTAAAGAACAGGTAGTAGCAGGTAGTAAAGCAGGAGTAGATCTCATATTGCTGGAGACTTTTTCAGACCTATATGAGATGAAAGCCGGGGTTTTGGCTGCCAAAGAAAATAGTGATTTGCCTGTTTTTTGTTCTGTCACTTTTCAAGAAGATGGTCGAACGCTCATGGGTACTGATCCTCTTACCATGGTCAATATGTTACAAGACATGGGAATTGATGCCCTTGGGATAAATTGTTCATTAGGGCCTGATCAAATGATTGATATCCTTCGAGAAATCATACAATATTCACATATCCCTGTCTTAGTTCAGCCTAATGCAGGGCTTCCTAAAATAGTCAATGGAGAAACAGTCTTTGAAGTCGACATTCAAGAATTCATCTCTGCTGTATCTAAAATGATAGAGTTGGGGATCCATATAGTCGGCGGTTGTTGTGGCACAACCCCTAACTACATATCTCAGCTGAGGCGTTTAATTTCCAATAAACAACCAAAGGAAATTACAGCAAAGCCCTTTACTGCTGTGAGTACATCTACTAAAACGGTAATGCTGGATGAGCGTATCCGTATTATTGGAGAAAGAATTAACCCGACAGGTAAGAAAAAGCTTAAAGAAGCCCTTAAAGAAGGGAATATGGCGTATATTATTGATGAAGCAGTGAGGCAGGCAGAATGCGGTGCACACATTTTAGATGTCAATGTAGGTCTGCCTGAAATTGATGAGAAAGAAGTCATGCTGGATGTCATAAAGCAGATTGAAGGCATAGTCAATCTACCTTTGCAGGTTGATAGCACGAGTCCCGAAGTCATCAATCATGCTGTTCGTTATTATAATGGAAAACCCATTATTAATTCTGTAAATGGAAAAAAAGAAGTAATGGATGCTATTTTTCCTATTGTTAAAAAATATGGAACATGTGTCATTGCCTTAACACTAGATGAAAAAGGGTTGCCTAAGACCTGTAATGAGCGAGTTGAAATTGCGGATAGAATGATTCGATACGCTGAAACATATGGTATTAATAAAGAGCGAATAATTGTAGACTGTTTGACATTAACCATATCTGCACAACAAGAAGCAGCCGGTGAAACGCTTCAAGCTATGAAAATTATAAAAGAAGAATATGGCGTAAAAACAACCCTTGGTGCTAGTAATATTTCGTTTGGACTGCCGGAGCGAAAAGCCATCAATTCTACATTTTTAGCTGCTGCTTTAGCCTATGGATTGGATGCACCGATAACTGATCCTACAGAAAAAGAAACAATAGGTGTTATCAAGGCATTTGAGGCATTAAGTGGTAAAGATAAAGAATCGAAAGACTATATTGAGTATTTTTCTCAGCAGGAGAAATCCAATAAAGATACTTCTAAAGAAAAAGAATTAAGCCAACAAAAAATAACCTTAAAAGAGATGGTGATAAAGGGTCTGAGTGATCAGGCGGAAGCTAAAACTTTGGAGATGATTCCACAGTATGGTACTTTAGAAATTGTTAATAATCATCTTATACCTGCTCTGGAGATTGTAGGAGAAAAATATGAAGCAGGTGAAATCTTTTTACCACAGCTGATAAAATCAGCTGAAACAGTAAAAAAATCTTTTCATATGATCAAAGAAAAAATGCAAAAATCAGGTAATCAATCTATTTACTATGGAAAGATACTGATTGCAACCGTTCGTGGAGATATCCATGATATTGGTAAAAACATTGCCAAAGTGTTATTAGAGAATTATGGCTATGAGGTCATTGACTTGGGAAAAGATGTTCCGGTAGAAGATATTGTAAAAATAGCAAAAGAAGAAAAAATTCGTTTAGTAGGACTGAGTGCTCTAATGACAACAACCGTAAAAAGTATGGAAGATACAATAAAAGCGCTAAGAAAAGAAGGCCTTTCATGTAAGGTGATGGTAGGAGGCGCTGTTTTGAATGAAGAATATTCAAAACAAATTGGTGCAGACTACTATTGCAAAGACGGAATGGCTGGAGTGAAAGCAGCAAATGAAATATTTAGATAGAAAATTATACCATTATTTAAGGTTAATTTAAGAAACAAGATTTATAATAGAAAAATATAATGATTAGGGAAGTTTTGTGATACAAAATTTCACTAAACTAAACTTAAGATTAAACTTAGTCAATTAGCCAATAGGGCGTTTAAAACTAAGGGGTGTGTAAATGAGACCAGAGTGGGATGAATATTTTATGCAAATTGCAGAAGTCGTTAAGACTAGGTCTACATGTTTAAGGCGTCAAGTAGGCGCTGTTATTGTGAAGGACCATAGAATTTTAGCAACAGGTTATAATGGTGCGCCGGCAAAATTGGCACACTGCTTAGATGGCATATGTGTC
>JAKSCF010000057.1 GCA_022360735.1 Clostridia bacterium | reverse complement strand
GTTATCAGCGCACCTAAAAGACTTTTTATCGCCGGTATCGGTGATGCCCTTGCCACATGGTTTGAAAGCCAGGCAAATAAAGCGTCTGATTCTGCAAACTATGTAGGTGCCGGATACAGGAGCTGCCTTGCGGGGATGGCTGTTTCAAAGATGTGTTATGATATTCTTCTTTCAGATGCTGTGAGTGCGTTGCGTGCTTTAGATAGAGGTGTTGTAACTGAAGCGGTAGAAAACATCATAGAGGCCAATACGTTACTAAGTGGTCTTGGTTTTCATAATACTGGGCTATCGGCAGCCCACGGCATTCATTCCGGAATGACGTCTCTTCCGTCAACACACAAGTACCTTCACGGTGAGAAAGTATCGTTTGGGATTGTTTTCCAGATGATACTTGAAAACAGGCCTACAGAAGAAGTCAATAAAATAATGAAGTTTATGGTAGAAGTGGGTCTGCCAGTTACACTTGAACAAGTAGGCATTGAAGCTACAGAAGAAAATATTTCAACTCTTGCTAAAAAGACTTATGAAAATGCGCTCATTCATCATGAGCCATTTAGGGTAACCGAGGGACGGGTTTATGCTGCCATTGTAACGGCTGATGAACTTGGAAAATCTTATTTAAAGTAGTCTTTAGAAATAGATCAACTATTTAAAGAGTGTGGAGGAGAAAAAATGAATAATAAATTGTTTGGGATAGATTTTGGAACTGGTGGATGTAAAGCGACGGTTATAGATTTAGAGGGAATGGTATGTGCAACTGCATTTGAAGAATATCCTACCGAGCATCGACACCCTAAATGGTCGGAGCAACAGCCGCAGCTTTGGCTGGATGCTTTTATTAATACCGTTAATAATTGTAGACACCAACTGAATAATGATTTTTCCGGCCTTTTAGGGATAGCCATAACGGCTTCTACCCATAATGCTGTTTTATTAGATGGAAACGGGGACATTATTAGAAACTGTATTATGTGGAATGACCAAAGAAGCGGTGAGCAGTGTGAGCGTTTGGCTGAGGACTACGGAAAAAGAATTTTTGAAATTGGAATGGCAATGCCTACACCAACATGGACATTACCTCAGTTGATGTGGGTAAAAGAGAATGAGCCGGAGAATTATGAGAAGATTTCTCGTTTGATGTTTACTAAAGATTATATCCGATCTTTTGTTACAGGAGATTTTTGTACAGATATAGTAGACGCTCAAGGTAGTTTGTTATTTGATGCAGCCAATGGGGAGTGGTCTAAAGAATTGTGTGATATGATTTCACTTCCTATAGATGTTTTACCACCGGTAAAACCGTCCAAGGAAATTATAGGATACGTTCGTAAAAGCATTGCAGAGCTCACCGGCCTGCCTGAGGGTGTTCCTGTGATAGCGGGCTGTTCCGATACTGCAGCAGAGGATTTTGGCGCCGGTGCGGTAAAGTCAGGTCAGATCATAGTGAAAATGGCAACGGCTGGAAATGTTAATGTCATTACTGATAAAAGCAATCCCCATCCAAAAACTTATACATACCCATACTCTGTTCATGGCATGTGGTATACGGTAACCGGTACCAACACTTGTGCTGCTTCTTATAGATGGCTGAGGGACAGTTTGTATTCTGCTGAAAAAGGTATTTGCGATGCGAAAGGTGAAGATGTTTATCTAATGATGAACGAAGATGCGGTTAAGTCTGAGGTGGGATCAAGAGGCCTTATTTTTCATCCTTATTTATTGGGGGAAAGATGTCCATATTTTAATTCAAATGCTAGAGCAGATTTTTTTGGTGTGAATATGATGCATACAAAATGTGATTTTTCAAGAGCAGTTCTTGAAGGGGTGGCGTTTAGTCTTTATGATTGCTTTTTAGTTTTAGCAGACTTTAATAAAAATATTGAGGATATTAGAATCATTGGCGGGGGTGGCAAAACGCCTATTTGGGCTCAAATCGTAAGTGATGTTTTTGGGCTAGAGCTGAAATACCCTCAAAATGCAGAGTCTTCATTCGGCGGCGCATTGCTTGCAGGCGTAGGCGTAGGCGTTTTTGAAAACGAATTGGCAGCAGCTGAAAAGTGTGTAAAAATAGAAAGAATTTATAAGCCTAATATGGAAAATCATGAAAAATACAAAAAGTATTTTGAGATTTATCAAGATGTGGTGGCTGCTTCAGAACCAATATGGGAAAAATTGAACAAGATTTCAGATAAATAAAAAGTATTTCAAGATGACAAGCTTGAGTTTATGAAAGAAGGGGTCGGCAATGGAGAACATATACGATGTAATCATCATCGGTTCAGGCCCGGCAGGATTATCAGCGGGGCTGTATGCAGCAAGAGCAAAACTAAAGACGCTAATACTGGAAAAAGATAAAACAGGCGGACAAATCGTAACCACAGATGAGGTTGCCAATTATCCGGGTTCCATGATAGATGCAACAGGCCCATCCATTATAGCCAGAATGGTAGAGCAAGCCGATCAGTTTGGAGCTGTTCGAAAAAAAGATCCGGTGGTCTCAGTGGATTTTAGGGATCCAATCAAAAGGGTGAAGGGTGAACAAGAAGCATACAAAGCAAAGTCCGTTATCATCGCTTCAGGGGCAAAGCCTAAAAAAATAGGATGCCCCGGAGAAGAAAAGCTGACGGGCAAAGGGGTATCCTACTGTGCCACCTGTGATGCAGACTTTTTTACAGATTTTGAAGTCTTTGTCATCGGCGGAGGAGATTCGGCCGTTGAAGAAGCTTTGTATTTAACTAAGTTTGCAAGAAAAGTCACCATAGTGCATAGAAGAGACGAACTAAGAGCTGCAAAGTCCATACAAGAAAAAGCATTTGCCAATGGAAAAATAGCGTTCCTATGGGATTCGACGGTAGAAGCAATAAAAGGGGACGGCATGGTAGAAAGCATTGTATTTAAAAATACGAAAACAGGAGCCCTTTTTACCTATACGGCCCATGAAGAGGATGGTACATTTGGTGTCTTTCCATTCATCGGATTTGATCCTTTAAGTGAACTGTATAAAGGAAAAGTTAGAATGGACCAAGCAGGATATATCATAACAGATGAAGATATGAAAACGGATGTTATGGGTGTTTTTGCAGCAGGAGATATCCGGGTGAAATCATTACGTCAAGTGGTAACCGCAGCAGCAGATGGTGCAATCGCGGCGGTACAGGCTGAAAAATATATAGAAAAAATCGGATAAAGGAGAGAAAAAAATGATAGCAGTGGATAAAAATACATTTGAGGATGAAGTGAAAAACAGCACAGGCTACGTTTTAGTAGACTATTGGAGCGAAGGCTGTGAACCTTGCAAGGCATTAATGCCGGATGTGGAATCCTTAGAGGCTGAATTTGACGGCAAGGTTAAATTTGCAAAACTGGATACAGGTAAAGCCAGAAGGCTGGCAATCTCACAAAAGGTCTTAGGCCTCCCCACCATCGCACTCTATAAAGATGGTGAGAAAATCGACGAAGTCACAAAGGATGATGCAACCAAAGCGAAGATAAAAGAAATGATAGAAAAAAACTTATAGAATTTAAAGATGAATTAGGGACAGCTGAATGGCTTCATATAATTGCAATGAGAGGATTTGATCAAGCTTCACGCATTAGAAGACATAAAGATGGTCAATATATCATAATACGCTTGCATTAGGATTTATGTTGAGAGACATTAGGTATAAAATTTTCATTACGAAATAAACAAAGGGAGACTCATTTTAGGAATATTAGAGTATGACGGTCAGAGCCCTAAACCACAGCAAAGTATTGCAACCCTTTGGTTTTAATTCCGTTGCACTCCATTAAAACTGGTATTTCTCCATTACAAATTATATACCAAATATCTCTTGAAGCGAATATATGCGTATTCGTTCAGCACCTTGATGATATCAATCTTAAAACTGCTATTAACATGAAAACATGTTAAAATAATTCAATTACAAAAAGGAGGATAAGAACCCATGAGCCTATTCAATGGAAAAAAAGTGATTGTTGTTGGGGACAGAGATGGCATACCGGCCCCTGCAATCGTTGAATGCTTAGAAGGCACAGGCTGTGAAGTCGTATTTTCTTCTACGGAGTGCTTTGTCTGAACTGCCGCAGGCGCAATGGACCTAGAAAATCAAAACAGGGTAAAATCTATGACAGAAACATATGGTGCTGAAAACCTAATCGTATTATTAGGTGCAGCAGAAGGTGAAGCAGCAGGTCTTGCTGCAGAAACTGTTACAAATGGAGACCCTACTTTTGCAGGTTCATTAGCTGGAGTTCAGTTAGGACTCAAAGTATACCACGTGGTAGAACCAGAATTCAAAGAAGCAGTAAATGCTGATGTTTATGAAGAGCAAATTGGAATGATGGAAATGGTATTAGATACTGATGATATCATTTCAGAAATGACTTCTATTAGAGAACAATTCTGCAAGTATTAAGCATTGATGAGTGGCAGAATGCCACTCATTTAATTTTACAAGTTTTTGGTGGTACGAAATTTTGGTGGTACGAAATATAGGAATATAGTTATATAGTTATATTTTTTCGTTTAATTAAATAGGCATAGACAACCCTTATCAAATAAATCCATCTGTATATATATAGTT
>JAKSCF010000058.1 GCA_022360735.1 Clostridia bacterium | reverse complement strand
GCAGTTGATCATCTTTATAGACAACCAGCTCCCCAATAATATCACCTTTTTTAACAGGTGCCTGAATATTTTCAGCTAAATTGATTTCTTTTCTTATGGATTGTTTTTCATCTTTCTTAACTAAAACACTAATGTTCTCTTCTGCTATAGCATTGACATAATCTAATTTCCCTTTATCAACCCTTACTTTTCCCATCACTTGATTTTTTGAAGCCATATGGATACTATCATAGGCCGCAAATCCAAAGTCTAATAATTTAGCAGATTCCGCAAATCGAACCTTAGTTGTAGGACTTCCCAATACAACAGATATTAAAGTCATATTTCCCTTTGTTGCTGAAGCTGATAAACAATATCCTGCTTCTCTGGTATATCCTGTTTTGATGCCATTGGCTCCGGGATAAGTTTTTACAAGACGATTGGTATTAGTGATTCCAATGTCCGTCTTATCTTTTCTTGAAGGTTTACCAACCGTTACCGTATCCATCCATATGGTAAGATACTCATGAATTTTAGGATGCTTGAGCAGTTCTTTTGACATTAGTGAAATATCATAGGCACTTGTATAATGTCCTTCGGCAGGTAATCCATTGGTATTAACAAAGTTTGTATTCTCCATACCTAATTCTGCTGCTCGTTCATTCATACGATTAACAAACAATTCTTCAGAACCAGTTATATATTCACCTATAGCAACACATGCATCATTTGCAGAACAAACGGCGATTCCTTTTAGCAAGGTTTCTACAGTTTGCTGCTCACCGGGTTCCATATATAATTGGCTGCCGCCCATACTAGATGCTCTTGCACTAATGGTCACCATATCTGTTAAAGCAATTTGTTTGTTCTCTAATGCTTCCATTGTAAGTAACATGGTCATAACTTTTGTAACACTGGCAGGCGGTAATTTTTCATGAGGATTTTTTTCATAAATGATTTGTCCACTTTTTGCATCAATAAGAATGGCAGATTTTGCATTTATATCAAATTCATTCTGAGCCATTACAGGATTAGGTAAAAGAGAAAAAATCAATAGAAAAATGAATACTTGAGCAATCATTTTTTTATACATTTTAATAGCCTCCTTTTCTTTTTATTTTCTTCGCAACATTATTGCGTTATGCAAAAAAAGAGGCTGTACTATTAGGCAATATTAGTATTTTTTCACATTTTCTTTTGTAATCAATGCTTTTATAAGCAGTTGGTCTTTTTTTATCTTTTTATTGACAGAATATGCATTCTTTACTATATTTTCTGCTTCAGATATTTTAGTTTCATGGTTGCAATGAATATGTGCCATTACTTCGCCTTTTGCAACTGTATCTCCAATTTTTTTCTTTAAAACAATTCCGGCTGATAGATCAATGGCATCACTTTTCTTTTGACGCCCAGCGCCTAGCGCTAAAGCCGCTTTACCAATATCATCCGTTTTTATTTTTTCTACATATCCTTCTTCACCGGATATGACTTCATAAATATTGGCACTGGGTAATAAGCTCAAATCTTCTGTGATCTGTCCATTTCCTCCTTGAGCGACTACAAATTGTTGAAATTTTTCTAAACCTTTTAGATTTTTTAGTTGGCTTGTAACTAATGACACTGCTTCTTCATGGGTATCGGCCAAACCACCCAGCAATACCATATAAGCAGCAATTTCTATGGATAATTCCGTTATATCTTTTGGACCATTACCTTTTAATACTTCAATAGCTTCTTTAACTTCCAATGCATTTCCTACTGCACAGCCAAGAGGCTGGTCCATATCCGTTATAAAAGCAGCTGTTTTTTTACCTGCCGAATATCCAATTTCAACCATATACCGGGCCAATTCCAGTGCTTGATCTAAATCTTTCATAAAAGCGCCGCTGCCGCATTTGACATCCAGTACAATGGCATCACTTCCTGCCGCTAACTTTTTACTCATGATGCTGCCGGATATTAGTCCCATATTGTCAACCGTTGCCGTAACATCTCTTAAGGCATAAAGTTTCTTATCTGCAGGTGCTACATGAGCTGTTTGCCCAATTATTGCTATCCCCGTTTTATTAACATGATCCGTAAATTCATTGGGCGCCATAGAAGTCCTAAAACCCGGTATTGATTCTAGTTTGTCTATAGTCCCTCCTGTAAAACCTAATCCTCTTCCGGACATTTTAGCAATAGGCACACCACAAGACGCCGCTAAAGGTCCTACAATCAAAGTCGTTTTATCACCTACTCCTCCGGTGCTGTGTTTGTCTACCTTAACACCTTTAATGGAAGAGAGATCAATCCTATCACCGGAACGAACCATAGCATCTGTTAAAAGAAAGGTCTCTTCTTTAGACAAACCTTTAAAATGAATTGCCATAAGCAATGCAGAAGCTTGGTAATCTGGAATATCACCCTTAGTATAACCATTTACAAAAAAAGTAATTTCTTCTTTAGTCAGCATGCCGCCTTCACGTTTTTTATAAATAATATCATACATTGTCATATTAACTCACCATCTCACTTTAATATTTGTTCTTTAAAGCTTTTTCCATGACGCGTTCTTTCTGCACCTAAAATATCTGCTGTAGTCGCACCAATATCAGCAAAGGAATCCAATGTTCCTAAATTGACACCCCTTTGAACATGTTTTCCATAAACAAGAACCGGAATATATTCCCTAGTATGGTCCGTTCCTGTATGAGTGGGGTCATTACCATGGTCGGCAGTTAATATTAAAATATCGTCTTCTTTTAGATGGTTAATGATTTCAGGAAGCCTGTTATCAAAAGCTTCGATTGCCTCTTTATAACCTTTAGGGTCCCTTCTGTGGCCATATTTAGAATCAAAATCCACCAAATTTGTGAAAATAAGTCCCGAAAAATCTTCTTTTAAAGCAACTATGGTTTGATCCACGCCATCCATATTATCATTTGTATGTACTGCCTTGGTAATGCCTTGACCATTAAAAATATCTTCTATCTTACCGACAGCATACACTTCTAAACCTTTTTTCTTAATATGATCCAATACCGTATCCTCAAAGGGGGAAATAGAAAAATCTTTTCTATTGGAAGTTCTTGTATAATTTCCATTTTCACCAATAAAGGGTCGTGCTATAACTCTTGCAACTTGAAGGTCGCCAGTCAACATCTCCCTTGCCGTGCTGCAAATATCATAAAGTTCATCAATGGGTACCACATCTTCATGGGCTGCAATTTGAAATACACTATCTGCCGATGTATAAACGATTAGATCACCTGTTTTAATGTGTTCTTCACCTAGTTCTTTAATAATTTCTGTACCTGATGCAGGATAATTCCCCATTGTTTTTCGGCCTGCTTTTTCCTCAAATTCATGAATAAAATTTGCCGGAAACCCTTTTGGAAATGTATTAAAAGGTGTTTGGATATAAAGTCCCATCATCTCCCAATGCCCGGTAGTCGTATCTTTCCCATCCGACATTTCCTTGGATCGTCCAAAGGCACCTATAGGATCAGCAGCCGAAGGAATAAAAGTGACACCTTCAATATTTCCTATTCCTATCCCTGACAAGTTGGGAATGTTTAAAGCACCATTGGCTTCAAAAATATGCCCCAATGTATTTGCGCCTTTATCCCCAAATTTTTCAGCATCAGGCAAAGCACCTATTCCCATGCTGTCTAAAACCATTATAACCACTCTTTTTTTCATCTTATCACCAACCTACTTTTTTAAATTAATAATTAATAATTAATAATTAATAGTTAATAATGAATAATTTAGGATGATTTTCTTACGAAAATCTTCAGTAGATAATAATAAAATGAAAATTTTGCTCTTGCAAAATTCACCTAAATTATTAATTGTTAATTATTCATTATATTCTCATGCTCTCGGGTGAGCTCGATCGTAGACTTCTTTGATTCTATTTTTAATCAGCTCCGAATATATTTGGGTTGTAGAGATATCTGAATGTCCTAATAATTCTTGAACTGATTTTAAGTCTGCACCATTTTGTACAAGATGGACGGCAAAAGAGTGTCTTAAAATCTGAGGCGTGATCTGCTTATCTATTTTAGCCTTATTGGTATAGTATTTAATTATTTTCCATAACCCTTGCCGACTCAATTTCTCTCCATTATAATTGACAAAAAGTGCTTTTTCATCCGGATTTTTAATTAAATTTATTCTACTCTCATTGGTATATCGAATAAGGGCTTCCTTTGATATATTTCCCAAAGGAATAATTCTCGCTTTACCATGCTCTCCATTACAAGAAACAAATCCCATTTTCAAGTTCACATCTTCTATGGTTAGATCAATTAATTCTGATACTCTTACGCCTGTAGCATACAAAACTTCCAAAATAGCTTTATCTCGTTTCCCTTTAATGGAATCATTGGGCTGCTCTAAAAGAAGTTCTATCTCTTCTTCTAATAAATAATCAGGCATTTTTTTAGGCATGCTAGGAGAATCAATCCCTATGGTTGGATCACTTTTTAAAATACCTTTTAAAATTAAATAATTGCAGAACGAACGAATAGAAGCAATATTTCTTGATATGGTGGACGAAGCTCGTCCCATATCTTTTAATTTTAAAATATATGTAATGACAGTAGTTTTATTGATTTCTTCCAATTCATTGATTTGTTTTTCTTTTAAAAAATCAAGAAACTTAGTAATATCTCTTTTATATGCGTTAAGCGTATTTTCTGAAGTTTCCTTATCCACTGTCAGATATTTTATATAATGATTCAACACATTATCCATCTTAACTTCTCCTATTTTACTTTATTAGGTGGTATGTAAACATACCACCTAATAAAACATACTATAATAATTCATTATACAATAATTTAATATAATTAGCATAATTT